>DASRHD010000046.1:0-7735 GCA_035650695.1 Opitutaceae bacterium | reverse complement strand
GGTAGGCGCGTTTTTCGATCGCGACCACGTTCGTGCCGGGAGGCTGGAAGAAAAACCACTGACCTTGCTTGGCATGGGGATCCAACGGCGCCGGGCCGGTGTTGGGATTCGGTCCGGAGACGACGGGCGGCTTGGTGACGGCCAGGCTTGGTGCAGCGTGAACAGGCATCGTGAAAAAGGTCGCGATGACGCCAAGGATCAGCGGCCCGCAGACTGTATCTTTCAGCAACAGACGAGCTTTCATTTTCAGACTCCTTTGAGGGTTTAATTTACCGGGGCGTTGAAGGAGGGCTCGCGGATTCAAACGATAATTGGGGGCGCGCCAAACCAAAAATTGCAACATATTTGCAACAACTTAATCATTTAATATGAAATAAATTATGTTCATTTTCTGCTGGTTCTTAGCCGATCAGAAAGACCAAGGCAACCGAAGCGGGCCGAGGCCTCCTTAAAGTAAGAGGAGGCCGGCGATTTAAGCGCACGGCTGACTCCACGGCGGTGGAACAATCATCCGACGCGGCGGAGCGAGGTGACAAAGAAGCCGTCGGTGTCGTGCAAGGCGGGCAGAAAAGTGAAGCCGGGGCCATCGGACCGCGCCTCGAACATGCGGGTCGGAGGGACGGGGGCGAAATCACGGTGGGCGGCGAGGAAGGCCAGGGCCACATCCTCATTTTCGCGGCGGCTGAGCGAGCAGGTGGCGTAGACCAGCCGGCCGCCGGAGCGGACGAGGGGAGCGAACTGCATGAGCAGCTCGAGCTGCGTGCGCGCCGCCTCTTCGACATGCTCCGGTAGGGTGGACCATTTCAAATGCGGCGCGCGGCGCCAGGTGCCCGAGCCGCTGCACGGCGCATCCACCAGCACGCCGTCGTAACCGTGGGCGGGGCGACTGCCGAGAACGTGAATGTTTTTCAGGCCGGCGCGTTCGGTGCGGCTGCGCAATTCCCTTAATGCCTCGGCGCGGATGTCGTGGGCGTCGACCCGTCCGCGCGGACCGGTCAGGGCGGCGAGCTGGAGGGTTTTTCCGCCGGCGCCGGCGCAGGCGTCGAGCCAGCGGCCGCCGGGCTCGATCCCGACGGTTTCCAGGATCAACTGCGAACCGAGATCCTGGATTTCGAACAGGCCGTCGTCATAACTCTGCGTTCTCGTCAAGTCGGCCTCCGTCAGCAACTCGATCGCGCCGGAAAGCACCGCCGTACGGCGCCATTTCCAGCCGCATTCGGAAAATTCATCAAACAGCGGTTGTGGATCGGCGGTCTGGAGGCGAAGCCAGAGCGGAGCGCGGCTGAGCACAGCTTCGAGCTGGGGCGAGGAGAAAAGCGCGGGGCAGTGCGGCCGGAACCAGAGGGGCAGGGGCGGACTGTCGGCATGGAGGAACTCCGCCCGGCCGGCGATGGTGGCGGGCAGCGGAGGCATTTCACCGGCGAGAGCGGCCCGGAACTCATGCGTGACCGGCGTCTCGGCGGCGAGCCAGGCGATGGCCCGGGTGGTGGCGTCCGGTTTTTTGGCCAGTTTGGGCTCGAACCACGGCCAGTAGCGGACGGCGGTGTAAATCAGTTCGCGGTAGAGGCGGCGGTCGCGCGCCCCGAAGGCCCGGTTTTGTCCGAGAAGCTTCTGGATGCGCGCAGGCAGAGCCCGGTCCTCGCGCATGTGGGGATGCAGATGGTGGAGGAGGCGCAGGAGGTTTTTCTGCTGGTTCCGGATTAAGCTGGAGGGCGCTTTCATGGAGGCGCGCGGGGTGGCGTGCCGGGAGGAGAAGTTTTAAAACTTGATCAGTTCGATTTCCATATTGAGGCCGAGATGGCCCTCGCGACGGTCGCCGTTGAGGAGGGCGACTTCGTAGTGGATCCGCCAGGTGTTGCGGAGATTCTGGACCAGGTCGACCACCTGCTGGTCGAAGCGACCGGCGCGGGCATCGTAAGTCAGGCGCTCGACGATCTCGAACGCCTCGTTGATCTGTTCGTGATATTCGAAGCCATAGTCTTCAAGCTGGCCGCGGAGGAAATGGTTGAAAAAGGAGAACGAGCGCTGGCCGCCGTCACGGATGGTAAGACCGGTGCCGAGTTCGCGATGCTGGCCTTGTTGCGGCGAGAAGATTTCCAGCGCGTCGAGCTGGAGCCAGTTCACCGGCGTGGCATTGAGCTCGGTCTGGACCTGCGAGAAGGCCTTGTCGCCGGGATTGCGGCTGAGGCGGAGATCGTCGGCAACATTGAGATGAAGCAGATTGCGCGAGCCGTACTGCGGGTCGCGGGTCTGGAGGATATTATCGAGGGCGAGGCGGAGGGTGTTGGTGCGGTGCAACTGGTCGACATTGCGCATGTCGCCGAGATCGAGCGGCTGGAGATAGGGCGAAAAGGCATCGCGGTCGACGGGCGGAATGTAGGGCTGGCCCTTGGCCGCCTGAGGAATGTAGCGATAGGAGACCTGAGGAGTGAAAAGATGGCGCAGACCGTCGATGTGCCAGCGCTCATTTTTGTAATCCCAAGTGCCGCTGGTCCGTAGTTCGGAGTCGAAGCCGGCTTCGCCGAGAGTCCGGGTGTAGGTGTCTTTGCCGTCGAGGGCACGGGCGTAGTACGTCAGCCGGCCGCCGGCAACGGGCGTGAAGGTGAACCAATTGGCGGGCGCGAAGGGACGGGCGAGTTCGTAGAACGCGTCGTAGCGGTTGCTGTGCAGGGTCGGTCCGGTCAGCAGCGCGTCCTCCCGCAGGGCGGCGGCGCTGGCCGAAGCGCGCTCATAAAATCCACCGCTGACGGCGAGCGGCAGCAGATCGAAGCGGACCTCGGGGAGGCGTTCCTGCACCAGATAAAAATTGTTGGGATGAAAGCGGCCGAGGGCGGAAACGACGTAGTTGTCGCCGGCATAGTCGGCCTCGACAAAATTATCCGGCTGCTCGAGGGGATAGAACTCACGCGGCCGAAAATCGCGCAGGATTTCCGAATCGCTCCAGTAATTGATGTCGGCCGTGACGGTGACGTGCGGGTCGATGGTCTGAAAATGCTGCCATTCAAAGTAACCGCGGTTCGCCGCGACCGGGCGACCGAGAATGTCGGTGCCCCGCACGCCATGGTCATTGATGTAACCGGAGCGGAAATATCCTCCCAGTTCCTGGCCGGCATCGGCATAGGTGTAGGTGCCGGAAGGTCCGAAGAGAATTCCGCGCCGGCTGTAAAAGGCCGCGTCGCCGCCCAGTCGCACGCCGGGTGCGACGGGAATATGCAGACCGGCGCCCAGGTAACCGCCGAGCAGGCTGCGATAGCCTGCCGAGGTGTCCACATAGGACAAGAGCGGCTCGTCGATATGCTGCGCGAAATGCGGCAGCGCGATCGGCCGGACGGAACCCACTCCCAGGTTGGCGTGCACCGCGCTGATGCGCCGTCCGGGCTCGTACACCAGGGTGGCGGCGTGCAGGGTGGGGGCGGCCGGATCCGGTTCGCGCAGCGTGACGGTGGCGTTTTGAAAAGTGATTTGCGACTTGGTGCCGGCGGCGGAGTCGGCGGAGATATAGATGGGGTATTCGCCGAGGCGGGCGTGTTCGACCTGGAAGAACCCGTCGCTCAACCGGTAGCTGAGCTGATCGGCGAGGACGCGCTGCGGCCCGCGGGTAAGCACGACGTGGCCGCTGGCGATGGCCGTTTCCGTCGTGTGACTGTAGCGCATTTCGTCAGCGGTCAGGACGGCCGGACCATAGACCAGTTGCGCGTGGCCGGATACGACCATTTCTTGCGCGGCTTGGTCATAGGTGGAGTTATCTCCGGAAATTTGAGGCAGAATCGGTGCGGCGTGCAGGACGGCGGCCAGCAGCAGCGGGACAAGCAAACAACGTCGCATTGAAAGCGCGGGAGTAAAGGGATTTGCAGGCCGGCAAGCAAGCCTCGTGCGCCATCGAGGCGCACTTTTCGCTTTTCCGGCGGTCAGACCGGATACATTGTCCCGTCGCTCACATATTTAGCCATGGCTCATTCCTCCCGCCGATCTTCCAGCGCCTTGCACGAAATAGCTCATTTGCGGGCGGAAATCCGGGCTTTGGGCAACGCTTTGGGCCGGGTCATCACCCGGCTGGAAGGGCAGGAGACTTTCGATATTGTCGAGCGGTTGCGCCTCCGGGCCAAAGCCAGCCGGGCGGACGACCCCAAGGCGGCGGACGATCTGGCCGAGACGGTGGCGACGCTGGCTCCGGACCAAGCCTTCAACCAGGCGATGGCGTTCACTCTTTATTTCGAGCTGGTCAATCTCGCGGAGGAAAATTTTCGCGTTCATCTCCTGCGGGTGCGCCGGGCTGCCCGGCTGGCCGCGGCCAGTCCCGCTGACGCGCGGCCCATCCGCGAATCGATCGAGGCGGCGGTGCTGGAGCTGAAAAACCGCGGAGTGACGGCGGAGGCGATGCAGGCGATCGTCGACCGGGTGCAGATCGAGCTGGTTTTCACCGCCCATCCCACGGAATCGAAGCGCCGCACGCTGCTGACCAAGCTCGGCCGGCTCGGCCAGCTCTTGCGCCAGCGCACCGATCCGGCGCACCACGAGCTGGGCGGGTTCGACCCGGCCTGCATCGAACGTGAAATCACCTCGCTCTGGCTGACCGATCGCAGTCGCACGGCGCGGCCGGAGGTCACGGACGAAGTCCGCACCGGTCTGTGGTATTTCGACACCACCCTTTGGCACACCCTGCCGCGGCTGCAGGACGACCTGGAGCGGGCGCTGGCGCAGCATTATCCGGGCGTGCGCGTTCCGACCCGCTGGCTGACCTTTGGCTCGTGGATCGGCGGCGACCGCGACGGCAATCCCAACGTCACCGCCCGGGTCACGGCCGAGACTCTCGTGCTGCACCGCCGCCTCGCATTGGAGAAGCTCCGCTTCGCCGCACGCGATCTTTCGCGCCTCCTCACCGTATCGGTCCGCCGCGATGCCGTCTCGGCGCGGTTGAGAAAGATGCTGAAGGAGAACCGTCATCTCAGCGCGCACATCGAGGCACTGACCAGCCGTTATCCCAACGAGCCCTATCGGCAGCTGCTCGGTGGCCTGCGCGACCGGCTGGAACTGGCGGTGGAGGAGGTGCGCGATCCGGCGGCGCTGGCCACGCCTGACGAACCCTGCCTGACGCGCGAGACGATTGACGAAACTTTAGGCGCGATCCGCGACAGCCTGCTGGCGGGCCGGGGGGCGACCCTCACCGGCGGTGAGCTGCACGATGCCGAGTTGCAGCTGGAAATTTTCGGCCTGCACACCGCCCGCCTCGACCTGCGCCAGCATTCCGCCCAGCACGAGGCGGCGGTGGCCGAGATCTTCGCCGCAACCGCCGGTCCGGAGAACTACGCCAAATTGAACGAGGCGGGAAAAATCGCCGCCTTGAGCGAGGCGTTGGGCCGGGCCGAGCCGTTGTCATCGGCCTTGCTGGGCAAACTGAGCCCCGCGGCCACTGATGTGATCGAACCGCTGCGCCTGGCCACGCGGGCGGCAGCAAAATTCGGTGCCGAGGCGCTCGGCATCTACATCATCAGCATGACCGACGGCGTCTCCGACGTATTGGAGGTGGCGCTGCTCCAGCGTTGGGGCGGCGCGTCCCTGCCAATTGCCCCCCTGTTCGAAACGCTCGATGACCTTGACCGCGCGCCGCAGATTCTGGCCGCGCTCTTTGCCCAGCCGAGCTACGCGCCGCTGCTCGAGCGCGACCGCCGCCACCAGTACGTCATGCTCGGCTATTCCGACAGCAACAAGGATTGCGGCTATCTCACCGCCAACTGGGCGCTTTACAAGGCGCAGGAAACGATCTCCCGCGTCTGCCGCGAATGCGGCGTCAAGGTCACGTTGTTTCACGGACGTGGCGGCAGCATTGCCCGCGGCGGCGGTCCGGCGGCGAAGGCGGTGCTGGCCCAACCGGTGGCTTTGCACGACGGCGGCATCCGCGTGACCGAGCAGGGCGAGGTCCTGTCGACGCGTTATCACGATCCCGACCTGGCCCATCGCATCCTTGAGCAGATGGCCTACGGCGTCCTGCTTGGCGTTCACGCCGCCCAAACGGAGAGCCGCGTACCCGACGAGTGGCGCGAGGCGATGGAGGCGATGTCGGCTGCCGGCCACGCCGCCTACCGGACCTTGGTGCACGACGATCCGGAATTTCTGGTCTTCTGGCGCCAGGCCACGCCGATCGAGGAAATTAGCCAGCTCAAGCTCGGCTCGCGGCCGACTTACCGGCGCGCCACGCAAAGCGTCGACGACCTCCGCGCCATTCCCTGGGTTTTTTCCTGGATGCAGAGCCGGTTTGTTTTTCCCGGCTGGTTCGGGCTCGGCTCGGCGCTGGAAGCGGTGCTGAAGCGCGGCGTGAAGGGCCGCAAACTCCTGCGGGCAATGTACGCCGGCTGGCCGTTTTTCCAAACCACGATCGACAACGCCCAGCTGAGCATGCGCAAGGCGGACATGAAGATCGCCGCACTCTACAGTTCGCTGGTCGAGGACGAGGGCATTCGCCGGCGCATTTCCGGGCTGATCGAGGCGGAGTTCACCCGGACCGAGGCCGCGGTGCTGGCGGTGACGGCGCAGAAGCAGCTGCTCGGCCGGGAACCGGTCCTGCTCCGCTCGGTCCAGCTGCGCAATCCCTACATTGATCCGCTCAACTACATCCAGGTGGAGATGATGCGCCGGCTGCGGACGACCAAAAATCTCGGCGCGGAGGAGAGGGCCGCGCTGCAGGGCGTGATCGAGTTGACGATCAACGGCATTTCTGGCGGCTTGAAAAATACGGGCTAGACGGCACTTTCCGGCTCCGGCACGTTCTTTCACGCTGCCATCGTGATCCTTTCCAAAACCGAGCTAAAGGCCTTCCTCGAGGCGAAGCATGCCACGCCGCACGACCGCCTCGGCATGCACCCGTTCACCCGGGGCAACAGCCATGGCCTGGTGGTGCGCGCCCTTCTGCGCGAGGCCGAGCGGTGCGAGGTGGTCGACGTGGGCAGCGGCGAGGCCTGGCCGATGACGCGGCTGGCGGACGAGGGATTTTTTGAAATTTTTATTCCGCGCAAAAAATCGGTCTTCCGCTACCAGCTGCGCGCCGCGCTGCGCAATGGCGAGACCCGCCAGTTTTACGACCCTTACTCCTTTCTGCCGTCGCTGAGCGAGCAGGACCTTTATCTTTTCAACGAAGGCAACGAGCACCGGGCCTACGAAAAGCTCGGCGCGCATCCGCGCGTGATCGACGGCGTGCCCGGCACGGCCTTCACCGTCTGGGCGCCGAACGGCGCGCGCGTCTCCCTCGTCGGCAACTTCAACCATTGGGACGGACGTTTTTATCCCATGCGACGGCTGGGCTCGTCCGGCGTCTGGGAACTGTTCGTCCCGGGGCTGGGCGAGGGCGAGATGTACAAGTATGAAATTTTCGACCAGCAGGGCCACCTCCGGCTGAAGACCGATCCCTATGGCACCTATTTCGAAGCGCCGCCGAACAACGCCTCGATCGTCTGCGACCCTAAAAAATACGCCTGGCACGACGAGGCCTGGCTGGAGCGCCGGCGCGCCGCGGCCGGCCAGCTCGACCGCCCCATTTCGATTTATGAGGTGCATCTCGGCTCGTGGCGGCGCATCCCGGAAGACAACAACCGTCCGCTCAGCTATCGCGAAATTGCGCCGCTTCTCGCCGATTATGTCACGGAAATGGGCTTCACCCACATCGAGCTGATGCCGGTGTCGGAGCATCCCTTCGAAGGGTCGTGGGGTTACCAGGTCACCGGCTTTTTCGCGCCCACCCATC
>DASRHD010000045.1:0-4889 GCA_035650695.1 Opitutaceae bacterium | reverse complement strand
TACCTGCGCACACGTTGGCTCAGTCCATTCGATCCAAAAGCGACCAAGCCGACACCATTTTTTGTCCACGGGTCGGAAAGCGTGATGGTGCCGACCATGGCGCAACAGAATATTTACGGTTATGTCTCCCATTCCTTTCATGGCTTTTCCGTGGTCGCGTTGCGATATGAGGGTGGCGAGCTCCAGCTATCCATTATCTTGCCCGACGCGCGCGACGGTCTCGCCGCGGTCGAGTCCAACATCACAACGGACCTTCTGGCCGAATGCGTGAAGCTGCCGCAACGCGAGGTGGCTCTTTATTTGCCGAAATTCAAATTCGCGTCGCCTTCGATGTTGCTCGGTGTTCAATTGCGCCAGCTTGGCCTCAAGGCGGCTTTCGACGTTCCGTTTGGCAGCGCAAATTTTGACCGCCTGGCGCCGCGGAAGCCGAATGATTATCTTTCACTTGGCGAGGTTTTCCACCGGGCATTCATTGCCATCGATGAGAAGGAAACCGAAGCGGCGGCGGCCGGGGACACCCTCGTCCTGGATACCTTTGATGTTTCCGCCAACGCCTCCAAGCCAATCGAAGTCAGGGTGGATCATCCGTTTCTTTTCGCCATCCAGCATGTGCCTACCGGCGCATGTCTTTTTCTTGGGCGGGTAACCGACCCGCGGGAATAACCGTTCAGACCGCCTCGGGCGGAACCGGCAATCGGAAGATGAATACGTTTCGTGCCGTCGTTATCATGACAATTTTCACAAACGCCTGATCTGGCTTTAGGGGGGAGTACTCATCTTTTGGCGGTTTTGCAGGTTTCAACGCCGGTGGAAGTTGCAAAAGTGGGCCTCGCAAAAAATGCAAGCCATTGTCTTTTAACGAAGTAAAAAGGTTCCGCTCCATTTGCGTTTTTTTAATAAACATTTTTGAGCAAAGTAACCACTCAACCGTCTATCACGTCGTAGTCAGTGTCGTTTGCAAAACGACATGTTTGTAGTTCTACGGTTTGCTTGGTGTTAGGTCATGCGGGCCGCCTCGCAAGGGGCGGCCTTCATGTTGGGCGGATTCGGCGGACCGATAGGCCGGTCAGACGGAAAGTTTCTCGCGGAGGTGGGTGCAGCGCCGTTTCGATTCGCTGTTGCGCACGGCCATGGCGTAAGCGGCAGGCTCGCCGACGAGGACGACTTTTTTCCGCCCGCGGGTGATCGCGGTATAAAGCAGGTTGCGCTGCAACATCATGAAGTGGGCTTTGAGCAGCGGAATGATCACGACCGGATATTCGCTGCCCTGCGACTTGTGAATGCTGATGGCGTAGGCGAGGGCGAGATCTCCGAGCTCACCCCGATCGAAAATATGTTTCTCACCGTCGAAACTGGCTTCGATCGTGCCGCGGTCGGCGTGGGTGGCAACGACGGCGCCGATGTCGCCATTGAAAAGATTTTTATCATAATTGTTGCGGAGCTGGATGATCTTGTCACCGGCGCGGAATTCACCGGCTGCGGCGCGCAGGCCGGATTGCCGGCCATTGAGCGCGGTCTGGAGCTGGGCATTGAGATTGGCGACGCCGGCCGCGCCCTTGTGCATGGGGGCGAGCACCTGCACGTCGTTGACGGGATGAAACCATTTCCAGTGCTGGGGAATGAACTGGGTGGAGAGCTCGACGATTTTCTGCACGCAATCCTCCGCCGAGGCGGCGGCGACAAAGGTCAGATCGCTCCACGCCTTCATTTCCGCGACGGAATTCACCACCGGGGGAAAAACCGGATCGCCGGAGTTGATGGCATGGGCGGTGGTCACGATGGGGCTCTGGCCCTGCTGGCGGTAGACGACGGAAAGGCGGGTGACCGGCGCGCGCTCCGCCGCGATGAGATCCTTGAGCACGTTGCCCGCGCCGACACTGGGCAGCTGGTCGGTGTCGCCGACGAGAAGGAGGTGGGCTTTGGCCGGCACAGCCTGGAAAAGCGCCGCGGCCAGACGGGAGTCGAGCATCGAGGCCTCGTCGACGACGAGAAAATCGGTGGCGAGCGGATGCGATTCGTTGGCGGTGAAACCACCGCCGGCCGGCTCGAATTTAAGCAGACGGTGAATGGTGGAAGCGAATCCGCCGGTCGTCTCGGTCAGGCGCTGGGCGGCCCGGCCGGTCGGCGCAGCCAGATGCAGCCGGACCTTCTTGGCTTTGAGAATATCGACCAGTGCGCGCAGAATGGTGGTCTTTCCCGTGCCCGGACCGCCGGTGAGGATGGAAAATTTATGGGTGAGGGCATGGCGGACTGCGGTGCCCTGCAATTCATGGAAGGCAATGCCGGCCTTTTGCTGCGCCCAGGTGACGGCGGCATCGGCCTTGATCGGCGGCAGCCCGCTTGGCACCCGGGTGAGGCGTGCTACGACCTCGGCGATTTTCTGTTCGGCGCGGTCGAGCTGGGGAAGCTGGATGAGCGGCGCGCCGGCGGCGGCGTGGCGCACGAGCTGTTTGCCTTCGACCAGGGCGTCGAGGCGGGCGGCGAGGCGCTCGGCCGAAGTTTCAAGCAGGCCGGCGGCATAAATGATCAGTTCATCCTGCGGGTAGGCCGTATGTCCTTCTTCCTGCAGCGTTTCCAGCGCGAAGAGCAGGCCGGAGTCGAGGCGGGGCGGCGCATCGTTGGCGAAGCCGAGATTGATGGCGATGCGATCCGCGGTCTTGAAGCCGATGCCGTCGATTTCACGGGCCACCCGGTAGGGTTCATGGCGGAGTATGGTCTTGGCTTGGGCTCCGTAATGGCTGACGAGCCGGACGCACTGCGCCGGCGTGACACCGTAGGTTTGGAGAAAAATATAAAGCTCCCGCTGTGCCCGTTGCTCGTCCCAGGCCCGCTTGATCGCGGCGGCGCGCTTCGGGCCGATGCCGGGCACACGCCGCAGCCGGGCCGACTCTTCGCTTAAAATCCGAAACGTCTCCGCCCCGAAAGCGTCGACGATTTTTTCCGCATAAACCTGGCCGATACCCGGCACCAGCCCGCTGCCGAGATATTTGCGGATGCCGTAGACGCTCGCCGGCAGTTCGCTTTTGAAGGCGGTGACGCGAAACTGGTCACCGTGCTGGGCATGGCGGGTCCATTCGCCGGTGAGGTGAAGCGTTTCGCCGCACTGCACGCCGGGAAGCGGGCCGACAATGGTGATCTTGTCCGGGCGGTCGCGCGGCACGGTGACTCCCGCCGCGCGCAGGGAGCCGGCCTCGGGCCGGAATTCGGCGATGGTGTAGGCGTTGTCCTCATTGAGAAAAATGATGCGCTCGAGGACGCCGGTGAGCGCGGCGGGCGGTGGTGGGACGGAGTTGGCCACGGTCGGGCTGAGCTGAAACCGCTTTGGCGGCCAAGGCAAACCGGCGTTGCGGCCGGCGCGCCGCGGCTAGGGAAAAAAGTGACCGGCGTCGGGCGCCGATGCTTCAGGTGACACCGAGGGCGTAGGCCATTTCGCGGAAATTGGGAAAAATCCGGTCGGCGCGGGCGGCGCGGAGCTGGTCGGCGGTGTGGGTACCGGTGGTGACAACCCACGAGGGCAGGCCGGCGTTGTGGGCGGCCTGCACATCGTAGGACGAATCGCCGACCAGCAGAGCGGTGTGAGGATCGGCATGAGCGAGTTCCAGGGCGAGGCGGGTGAATTGAGGCTGGGGTTTGAGCCAGGGTGTGTCCGTCGCGCCGATGATCAGGCTGAGAAACGGCCGGAGGTGGAGATGATCACAGACGGCGCGCGAGGACGGGCCATGTTTGTTGGTGAAGACCGCACAGTTGACGCCCCGGGCATGCAGTCCTCGCAAAAGCTCGGTCGCGCCCGGCATGGGCCGGACGCCATCCAGCATGTGCGTGGGCCAGAAGGCCCGGTAGATCCTCAACCCCTCGGCGGCCAGCGTGGCAGGCACGAGGCGGCGCATCGCATTGTCCAAGCCGCCACCGACGGCCGCGCGAACCTGCGCCATGCTCGGGGCGGGCAGCCCAAGCCGGGGCAGGGTGTACACGTAGCTGCGATGAATGGCCGCAAAGTGGTCAATCAACGTGCCGTCGAGGTCGAAAAAGACGGTGCGGAAGCGGGTCATGGGAACCTTGTTGGCGGCAAATGGCCGCAAAGAACATGAAAAATTTGAGTTTTGCTTTGTCCCCAGTCCGCTAGAACCAATGCACAATGCCGGTCAGCGACGACATTTCTCACGCCCAGGTGCACGCCCGCGCCGAGGATTGCCGGCTCATCCTTGAACTGTCCGGGGTTTGGAAAGTCACGGCTCCGCGACCCGACTGGAGCGGCGTTTTGGGCGGACTCAACCCCACGGTCGTGCGGCTGGAACTGCGGGACAAAACCCAATGGGACAGCTCACTCGTGCTTTTCGTGCACGAGGCGCGGCGGTGGTGTGAAAATGCCGGCGCGCAGCTCGACCTCGAGGCGCTTCCTCCGGCGCTGCGGCGGCTGGCCGACCGGCTGGCCGGCGCCTACCTCACCCGTCCGCCTTTCGACCGGTCAAAGAGTTTTCTTGCCGTGGTCGGGCTGGCCACCGAGGGGGTAGGGCAGAGGACAAGGGAATTTTTGCGGTTTGTCGGCGAGTGCACGCTGGCGGCGGTGCGGCTCGCCCGGCAGCCGCACCGGTTTCGCTGGCGCGATTGTTTTTCCGAAATGCAGGCCTGCGGCGCGATGGCGCTTCCGATCGTCAGCCTGATCAGTTTTCTCGCCGGGGTCACCCTGGCCTACACCGGCGCGATCATCCTGCGACAGTACGGCGGCGACATCTGGGTGGCGGATTTGGTCGGCCTTTCCACGGTGCGCGAAATGGGTGCGGTCATGACCGCCACAGTGCTGGCCGGCCGGACCGGCGCCGCCTTTGCCGCCGAGCTCGGCAATATGAAGATGAACGAGGAGATCGACGCGCTCGAGACGCTCGGCATCC
>DASRHD010000044.1:0-7209 GCA_035650695.1 Opitutaceae bacterium | reverse complement strand
GTCGTCAACATCCCCGACATGCCGCCGAAGCCCGCCATGTTCGGGTAATGGTGCTTCCAGACAGTCTTGCCGGTCTTATAGTCAATAGCCCGCAAAGTGTTGCCGTAAGAACCGGCGGAGCGCTCGGCGGCAGCGTAGCCCTCCGGGTGAGGATCTGTGTCGGTCAGATAAAAAACGCTGAAGGATTCGGAAGTGTTGACGTAAAGCAGGCCGGTTTCGGGGTCAAAACTCGGCGGCGGCCAGTTGGTTGCGCCGCCCGAGGCCGGCGAGACCAGCACTCCATCCACGGTCGACTCCTTCTCCGGATCGCCGATGGGCTGCCCCTTGGCGTTCAGGCCCTTCGACCAGTTGAGGGTTTCGATCAAGGGGGCGGTGACGAGGTGCTCGCCGTTGGTGCGGTCCAGCAAGAAAAAGTAGCCATTCCGGCTGGCCTGCGCGAGCAATTTGCGGGGCCGCCCGTTGAATTCGCCGTCGATCAGCACGGGCGTTTCCGCAGCGTCCCAGTCGTGCGTGTCGTGCGGCGAGACCTGGTAATACCAGACAAGTTTCCCCGTGTCGACGTTTAAGGCGACGATGGAGCACGTCCAGAGATTGTCCCCCTCGCGGCCACGCCCCGTTTCGACCGGGTTCGGATTGCCGGTACCTATGTAGTACAGATGCAATTCAGGATCGTAGGTGCCGGGGATCCACGTCATGCCGCCGCCGTGGCGCATGGAGTACTCGTCCGGCCACGTTTCCGAGCCCGGATCTCCCTTTTTCAGCGGCTCCGTCCACCACTTCCACTGAATCGCGCCTGTCTCCGGATCGTGGGCTTCCAGGAATCCGGGCACATCGAGCGAGTCGCCGCCGGTGCCGACAATCACATGATTGCCGACGATGATCGGCGCGGGAGTGGAAAAATACTCCTGCTTCACATCGGCGATTTCCACGTGCCACCGTTCTTTGCCCGTTCGGGCGTCGAGAGAAACCAAATAGTTGTCAGGCGTCTCAAAGAAGAGCCAATTGCCATACATACCCATGCCGCGGTTGCCGATGTGAATGCCGCCGCGAGTCTTCCAAAAGTAGTGCCACAGTTCGCGGCCCGAGCGGGCGTCGACCGCCCAAGCATTGTCGGGAGTGGAAAAATACAGAATCCCGTTCACCATAAGCGGCGTGGCTTTGATGGTAGTGCCGCCGAAGGGTCCCGCGGCGGCGCCGCCGCCCGGGCCCGGCTCAGGACCCTCGCCGCCCACGATGGCGCCTCCAGTCATCCCGGCCGCCGCACGGTATACCCACGCCAGCGTCAGGTGTTTCACGTTGGATTGGTTGATCTGGGTGAGCGGGCTGAACCGCCGCCCGGAGTAGTCGCCGTTGTAGGTCGGCCAGGCGCTGGTAGGCGGCTTCAACAACAGCGCGGGATCGAGAGCCTGCCCGAGGAGCGCGGCCGGCGCGGCGATGAGAAGAACGGAAAGCAATAGCCGGTTGATCTTCATTTCAGTGTCACCAGATAGGCTGTAAGATTGTGCATGTCCGCGTTGGTGTACTTGGTCAACATGTCGAGGTGGGCCTGCAACGGATCGTGGATTTCCACCTTCGGCACCTCGCCGCGGCGGGTAAAAGAGCGATACTCGCCGCCGGCGGTGGTCAGTGCAACATTGAAGTCGTCAATACGGTCGAGCTTCCCGCTGAACGACTCGCCGGAAGGCAGGGTGACCGTTACCCGGACCGCCGCCCGGTCAGATTCCGGCTCGGCCGGGCCGAAGCGGCCTCTTCCGCCCCGAGGCATGAGAAATTTGCCTTGCAGCGTTACCGGATCGTACTTCGACCCAATGCCTTTGAGGTCCCCTGTGGGCGAGTGGCAAGAGTTGCATTTCCCCGCCCCATTGAAATACGCCTCGCCCGCCTTCGGATCCCCGGTCACGATGTTGAGAATCCGGTACGTGCCGCGCAGAGCGGCGTCCTTGATCCGCTGGTGCAGGAAAGTCGCTATATCCGAAATCTGCTCCTGCGTCATGGGGAATTTCGGCATGCCCTTGTCGAGGCGGCCATTGAGAATCACGGGCCCAATCTTCTCGCCTTCATCGTCATCGAGCACGACTACGGAGCGCAGCAGATCCGGGCCGCCTTCACCCCCTTTGGCGTTGGCGCCGTGGCAGAAGCCGCAAGTCGCCACAAACACCCTTTGCCCGCGTTCGACGGCGGCCTGGTCGTACTCGGGGTAGCCTCTTCCGCCGCCACCGCCGCCACGGCGGGGAGCGGCTTTGCCTGGCGCAGCCGGCGCACTACGATCTGCGCGGCTCGGCGCTTGCCCGGCGACGTGCGCCACGGTTCCGAGAAAAAGAGCCAGAGCGGCTCCATAAATCAATGCGTCTTTCGACATCTCTCCTCCACGCGCGCTTCCCCGCGCGCCCACAGGGACCGCCGGGATGCCTCTTTTCCGGCGGGCTAGGCCAGTATATTTCTCATGTAGGCCAAGCATTTTTTCACTTCCTCGACGGAGGTCCCGGTCCCGCGGTACTCGTACTCGATGAACGCCGGAATCGGGTATTTCTTTTCCTTAAGCAGGAGAAGCACTTGCCGGATCGGGGTATCGCCTTCGCCCCACGGCTGATTCGGGCCCTTGTTCCTCTTGCGATCCTTTACGTGAAGATGCGTGATGCGGTCGTGATGCTCCTGAATGTAGCTCACCGCGTCAAAACCCGCGGCCGTGAAGTGGCCGATGTCCAGATTTACCTTGAAGTATTTGGACATATCCAGGGCCTTTTGGAAAGTCTCCGGAGAGGAGAATTCGTCCGGATCAGCCGTGTTGACATGTCCGTGAAAAGCGACAAAGATTTTATGCTTTTCCGCGAACGGGACGAGCCGCCGGGCCATCGATAGTTGTGTGGAGGAAGCGATGATATTCACGCCGAGGCCTTTGGCCTGCTCAAAGGTCTTCTCCACTTCCTGGTCGGTGAAGTCCTGACGGTAGTTCATCGTGTAAGCGTACAGGTGGATGCCGGCGCCGTCGAATTTTCTCCGGATTGCCTGGAAATGCTCCACGGGCGTCGAGAGCCGCCATTGGCGCAGCTCTTCGCGCGCCTTCATGGCTTCGGTCGTCCGCATCCGGGCGCGAAGAGCGGCAGCCCGCTCCCGAGGATTGGGCGGTCCGTTCTCCCGATTTTGCGGGCTTCCGCCCTGGCGGGCCGGAGCCGCGCTGATCGCGCCGGCGGGCTCGACATTCGGCGAAAACAGCTCGATTTCCCCGATGCCGCACTCGGTGAGGGCCTGGATAATCGCATCCACGTTATCGGTTCCGGGCGTGCGGGGAAAATCGCGGAAGCTGTAAGTGATGGTGCCGAGCCTGACGCCGTTTACTCGGGAATCAATTCTCGCGGCAAGGGCCAGAGACGCAGGCAGGCCGGCGAGCAGGATTTTGCCAAATTCCCGTCTGGTTTTCATGGGTTTTGCCTCCGCGCTCAGCATGTCGGCGGGACCGCAAGCCCCGAGAGCCCTGGGGCAGGCGGCCCGAACTGTGTTGGTATTTTATCGAAATGCGGCTTGTGAGGCGAGAGAATCCTTGCGCTGCTGCGGGCCCTGATCCGGCCGTTCCGGGGCCCCCGGCCGGAAATCATGGCGCCGTTTCCCGGCCGGTGCGCTGGAAACGGGCGTAAATCGGGACCCCCGCCAACACCAGGCCCAGGCCGAGCAGCGAGCTGCGCGGCGAGTCGAACAGCGTGTTTACCACAAAGGCGGCGGCCACGATTACAAAGGCAAGGGCGGTCCAGGGATAGCCGGGCACGCGATAGGGTCGCGGCCACTCAGGGTGCTTCCTCCGCAGAATGATCACCGAGCCGATTGCCAGTACGTAGAGAAACCAGTTGGCGAACTCGGCCATGGTGATGAGATGCTCATAGCCGCCGGTTAAAGTGAGGACGGCGGCCCACGCGCCCACCATCCAGATGGCCCGCGAGGGAGTCTCGTAGCGGGGATGGACGGCGGCGGCCCAGGGGAAAAAGACCCGGTCCCGAGCCATCGCAAACACGATCCGCGGTCCCGCCAGCACGTTCGAGTTGATCGCTCCGGAAGTGGAGAAGAGAATCGCCAGCGTGATCAGGACCGCGCCCAGCGGACCGATCATGACCGTCATCGCGTCGGAGGCGACGCGGCCCGACGCCGCCACGCCGTCTTGTCCCAGAACGTAGATGTACGCTACATTCGCCGCGATATAGACCGCAATCACCACCAGCACTCCCAAAAAAATGCCGTAAGGGACGTTGCGCTGCGGATTTTTGATTTCGCCGGCGGCAAAACCGACGAAGTGCCAGCCTTCGTAGGCAAACAGCGTCGAGATCATTGCGGCGCCCACGCCGCTGAGCAGGCCGGCGGAAAAATGGGACGGCCAGAAAGGATGAAAACGGCCGACCAGGCTGACGCCGGCGGCCGCGTCCGGATGCCAGGCAATGGCCAGACCGACCAGAGCCACAAGCCCAGCCACCTTGAGGAAAGTAAACAGATTTTGTACCCAAGCGCCCCACAGCACGCCGCGCGAGTTGATCCAGGCGAAGCACAAAATCAAGACGATTCCGAGGGGCTTCTCCACCCAGAGCGGCATGGACAAGAAATACTTGAGATACAGCAGAAAGGCCGCGGTGAGCGCCGCGATCGGGGCGGTCATCGTGACCAGCAAGCTGGTCCAACCGTGAAGAAAGCCCCAGAACGGTCCGTACGCTTCCCGAATGTAAACGTACAGGCCGCCGGAATGGGGCAGCATGGCGCCCAGCTCGGCGAGAGCCAGCGCTCCGCAAAGAACGAGCGCCCCGGAAAAGAGCCAGATGGCAATCACCAGGCCCGGCTCGGGGATTCGCCGGGCGATGATGGCGGGCACGACGAAGATTCCCGATCCGATTACCGCGCCCACCAGGAGCGAGGTCGCATCGAGCAGGCCCAGCTTGCGCGGCAGTTCGGCGGCCGCCGGCGGCGCTTGTGTCTGGGCGCTCATGCGCGCTTCTGGCACCTGGAATCCATGGGTGGCCTATGGTAGCGCAAAACAGGGCGCGGCGGCGCAGGCCTTTCGGACTTCCGCCGCGTGCGCCCGCGTTTGCCGGGCCCAACTCTGCCGCGCGCAATCGCGAGGCAGTTCACCTGAACTCGACCGCTACCACCTCCAGCAACCCGTCGCTCAGGTTCTCCTCCTGGTGCTTGACCGGCGCGCCCCAGGAGGGCTCGCCGGCGTGAGCCTGAGGATTTGTCACTCCGCCATCCGGAGTCGAGACGCGCAGCGACTCTTCGGTCAGCGGCACCGACACCCGGTTCATCACATGCTCGTGCAAAACGCCCTTTTCATGCGGTGCGTATTTCACCCGGAGCACGCGCACCTGCTCATTTTCGAATTCCAGCTTGTAGTTTTTGGGCGCCACCTTCAGCGGATCGAGCGGGGGCGCCGGCCTGGGCGGTCCCGGCTTGCCGTTGAGCTCGATTTCGATGATGCGGAAAGTGTTGCCGCCGACGTTCTCGCTGGTGTGCGGGCCGCGCGCCGGGCTCCAGCGGACCTCGCCCGCCTTCCAGCTCTGGTGCTCCACCTTGCCGGTGGCGGCGGCGGTGATGTCCTGGCGGCCGGCGTCGAGGTAAATCATCACCCGGTTCATTGTGTGTTCGTGGACTCTGCCCTTGCGGTGCGGCGGGTCCGTTGCGGCGATCACGCGCACCTGGCCGTTGTCGATCTTCACGTTATTCGGGCTTTGCGCTCGCAGCGCCGAAACAGCGGCGGCCGCCAGCAGCAGGCCGCACGAGATTGTTCGCATAGATTCCGCTCCTCCTTTTTGTTCAATCTGTGAGTTGCTCGAAGCGCGCCTGAAAGAAACGCAGGTAGCGAGGCTCGTAGGTCATGCGCAGCCCGCGGATCTTCTCCCGTTCAGCGTAGACAAACGCCGCCGATTCCGCGGTCACGTCCATATGCGCCTGCGTGTAGACGCGGCGGGGCACCGTGACGCGCACCAGTTCCAGCGCCGGCGCGCGCTCTTTTCCGGTTTCCGGATCGCGGCCGGCCGAGACGATCCCGCGCTCCATCGTGCGGACGCCCGAATCGAGATAGATCGCCGCCGCCAGCGCCTGGGCGGGATAGCCGGATTGCGGGATGTGCGGCAGAAAGCGTTTCGCGTCGATGAAAACGCCGTGGCCTCCGATGGGCAGGACGATCGGCACGCCGTAACCTTGCATTTTTTCTCCCAGATATTGCACCTGGCCGACGCGCGCCCGGATGTGGTGATCATCCACGGATTCGGCAATGCCGATCGCCATCGCCTCCATGTCCCGGCCGGCGAGGCCTCCATAGGTGTGCAAGCCCTCGTACACCACGACCAGGTTCCGGGCTTCCTCGAAAATATCCGGATCGTTGAGAGCGAGAAAGCCGCCGATGTTGACCAGCGCGTCCTTCTTCGCGCTCATTGTGGCCCCGTCGGTGTAAGAGCAGATTTCTTTCACAATCGAGGCCGTCGAGCGGCCGGCGTACCCGGGCTCGCGCTGCTGGATGAAATACGCGTTTTCGGCCACCCGAGTGGCGTCGTGAATGATGCGAATACCGTACCTGGCGGTGAGCGCCCGCAAGCCGCGCAAGTTCGCCATGGAAATCGGCTGGCCGCCGGCCATATTCACGCTGGTGGCCATCGCCACGTAAGGAATATTTTTCTCGCCGGTCTTCCTGATGATGTCTTCGAGCCTTTCCAGATCGAAGTTGCCCTTGAAGGGATGCTGCGACTCCGGCATGTGGGCTTCCGGGATGATGGCGTCCACGAACCGGCCGCCCGCCAGCTCCTGATGCAGCCGTGTGGTCGTGAAATACATATTCCCGGGAATGACATTGCCCGGACGGATCAATATTTTTGAAATCAAGTGCTCGGCCCCGCGCCCCTGGTGGGTGGGAACGACGTATTTGTATCCGTAATACTTTTGGACTGCTTCCACCAGGTGATAGAAATTAGCGCTGCCCGCGTAGGCTTCGTCGCCCAGCATCATGCCCGCCCACTGGCGGTCGCTCATGGCGGAGGTGCCGCTGTCGGTAAGCAGATCGATATAGACGTCGGCCGAGCGCAATAGAAAAGTGTTGTAGCCTGCCTCCTGAATGGCCCGCTCGCGCTCCTCGTGCGTGGTCATCCGCACAGGTTCGACCATTTTGATCTTGAACGGCTCGGCCCAGGAGCGGCGTTCGGGAAGTGGAGGCATCAGAGTTCCGGTTCTTACTGGGCGGTCCAG
>DASRHD010000043.1:0-13946 GCA_035650695.1 Opitutaceae bacterium | reverse complement strand
TCCCGACATAATTGAAGCCGCCGCCGACCCACAGTCCCTTCAACTCACCGGTAAGGAAGTTATAGCGCGTCCAGAGGTTGGCCAGGGTCTTGGCCGTCGCCTGCGGGTGTGCCCCGAGGTAAATCTGGTTGCCGGCGGGTTCCTTGGTGTTCCGGATGTCGTCTTCGGCGATGCTGCCGAAAATCTGCAGGGTGTCGATCGGCGAGAAGGTGACTTCGTACTCGATGCCGCGGCTGCGGGCCGACGCGCCCTGGGTGTCGGTCGAGTAGGTGCCGGACGGAAAGCCCGGAGGGTTAACCTGGTTGACGGTCTGGACCATGTCCTTCTGCAGGATGTTGTAAGCCGCGAGGGTGGAAGAAAGGCGGCCGTTGAACAGGTCGGTTTTGATGCCGACTTCCTCGCCTTCGCCCTTGGTCGGCTTGGCCGACCCCACCACCACATTCATGGCGCGCAGCGTGGTTTGCGCCGGCAGAATGAACGATTCACTGTAAGAGGCGTAAACCATGACCTGCTTGGTGACCTTGTAGCCCAAGCCGACCTGGGGGGTCGTGTCCGAGGACTGCAATCCTTTCGAGATGGTGCTCCTTTTGAAGTCGGTGGATTGCGCCTGCGCCCGGTTATAACGGGCGCCCACGACCGCATAGAGACGATCGTCGAGGAACTTTCCGTTGAGCAAGCCGTAGACGGCCTGGTCGCTGGTGAAGGCCAGCGTCTGGGTGAACTGCGCGCTGCTGGGACCGTTCGGCAGCGCGTATTTATTGAACGCCGTGGTTTGATCGACAAAGTGCGTCGGGCTGGCGGGGTTCAGATCCCACGCCCGGAAGTAGGGAGTGGCGGCCGACACATCGGTCGCGT
Source organism: Opitutaceae bacterium (assembly GCA_035650695.1). Classification (GTDB taxonomy): domain Bacteria; phylum Verrucomicrobiota; class Verrucomicrobiia; order Opitutales; family Opitutaceae; genus DASRHD01. Next base: position 13,091 of record DASRHD010000043.1, on the reverse strand, counting down.
TGATCCGATTATACTGGTAGCTCTTCTGATAAAAGACCCCGGCAAGCGGGTTGATCTTTCCCCAATCGAATTGGTATTTGCCGTTCAGGTCGGCTTCCCAGGTGGCGACATCTCCCCAAGTATTCTGCCAGCGCTGGCGGCGGGGAAGAATGGCCGGCTGGTTGCCGATCAGGTTCACATTATTGGGATCGGCCAGAATTTGCTGGGCGAAAGCGAGCTCCTGCGCCGTGGTGACCGCGCCCGCCGTCCACAGGCCGGTGCCCGCATTGTAGGTCAGGGTGCCGGGCGGGGCGACGGCGATGGTGCCGATGCCGGTGGCGACATAGGAACTCCGGTTCTTGCCATAGTCGAAATTGGCGCGCGCTCCCCAATGGTCGCTGAGCTTGGCGTCCACCTCGGTATTGAATGTCACCAGATTCGTGACGCGCTGGTCGTTCTGGCTGGAATAATTGAATTTCCGCCCCAAGGCCGGATAGGTGAGAAGAAAGCCGGGATCGTAGCCGTCATTGAATCCGAAATCTGGATTCCCGACCGTGCTTTTGTTCACGTTGCTCAGGGCGGCCGAGGGCGCGGCATAGCCGCTGGTGGCGGAAAGCGCCGAGACGATGCTGGCCGGTGAAGTCACCTCAAGGTTCGGCTTGAAAACGGCCGGCGGGGTCTCCTTGCGATGAAAATACTGCAGGTTGGCGGTGACGGACAGATTCGGCGTGACGTTCCAGGTCGCGGTCGGGAAAAACACCGTGGTGCGTGATTTCGAGGGCGAATAGTATTCGTATCCATTTTCCCAGCTGCCGATCACCCGGACAAGCAGGGTGTCCTTGATCACGGGCTGATTGACGTCGAACGTGCCGCGGAGGTATTTGTAGCTGCCGATCTGGCCGTTAAAACTGGCCGCCGCCTTGTTGGCCGCGCGCTTGGTGATGTAATTGACCGTGCCGCCCGGGCTGACCTGGCCGTAGATGAGCGAGGCGGGACCTTTGACCACTTCCACGCGCTCGACCGTGGCCGTGTCGACGTAGATGTTTCCGGCCGAACCTTCGTTGAATCCATCGTGCTGCGGCGCCTGGGGAAAGCCGCGGATGGTGTAGACCGCGGTGCCGGCGTTGAATTCGCGCCCGGCGGTGGTGACACCGGCGGAGTAACGGGCGACGTCGAACAGATCGCGCGAACGAACGTCGGTGATGAACTGGTCGGTGAACGCGCTAAGGGCGAAGGGCAGGTCGCCAATCGGCGTGTCGACACGCGTGGCGGAGACCGAGTTTGCCGCGCGGTAGCCGACATCCCGCGTCTCCGAGACGTGGAAGTCGGTCAGTTTCACCACTTGGTCCTCGGTCGGCGGGACGGACGTATTCGTCTGTGCCCAAATTGAAACAGCGGGGAGAAAACAGGCTCCTGCGAACAGAAGCCGGCAAAAGGCGGCATGCGTCGACGACGGATGCCGCATGGAGGCATGCGGGATATACATGGTAGGTAGGTCGGGGGGAAGACCGTCGCTTTACTGCCAAAGCCCTGCGGCTCCAAACAAAAAGTGCAATCAGTCTGCACTCAATTTTGCCTCACCGTCGCCAAATTCCGCGGTGAGCCGCTGGCCGGAGCGCAGTTCCACCCGCCGCGGCACCGGCCGGCCGGCCTCGTCGCGCAAGATTACGAAGCCCCGTTGCAAGACCGAGCGCGGGCTTGCCGCCTGGAGACGCTTCCAGAGCGCCAGCAAGCGGTGCGAATCCAGCCGGATCCGCGCCTCGGGCGAAAGTTGCGCCAGCCGCAGTCTGGCTCCGGCCAGCCGCGTCCGCTTCGCCTCCGTGGCCGCACGGAGGGCCCCGCCCAACCGGTTGGTGACGTCGTCGAGCCGGAGCAACCCGCGCTCCACCTGGGCGGCCGGCGTCAGCAAACGGAGGCGGCCGCGCTCCCGGTCCAGTTCGGCGCGCGCCGCTTCCAACGCGCTTTCCGCGGCCTCGTGGAGGGCCCGCCCCGCCTGCGCGGCGCGTTCCATCGAGGAAAGAAACCCGCTCGAAATCAGTTCCGCCGCCGCGCTGGGCGTTTCCGCGCGCAAATCGGCCGCAAAATCGCACAAGGTGACATCGATTTCGTGGCCCACCGCGGAGATCACGGGCAGGGCACACGCCGCCACGGCGCGCACCAGCGATTCTTCATTGAAGGCCCACAGATCTTCCAGGCTGCCTCCGCCCCGCCCGATCACCAGAAGCTCAAATGTGCCCAGCCGCTCCGCCAGGCGCAGCATTTCCACCATCTCCGCGGCCGCGCCCTCACCCTGGACCCGCGCGGGCAGCACGACCAGCCGGCCGCACCAGCCACGCCGCTGCAGGATGCGGATGAAATCGCGCACCGCCGCGCCGGTGGGCGAGGTGACGAAGCCGATGGTCGCCGCCAGGGGCGGGATCGACCTTTTTCGCGCCGCCTCGAACAACCCCTCGTCCGCCAACCGGCGCTTCAACGCCTCATACTCCCGCTGCAGGCGCCCCACCCCGTCGTCGATTGCCGCGCGCACCACCAGCTGGTATTGTCCGCGCGCCTCGTAGAGATTGACTTCGCCATAAACGACCAACTGGACGCCATCGCGCAGCGCCACAGTCTGCCGCAGGGCGTCGCCGCGAAACAGCACGCAGGCCAGCTGCGCGCCGGCATCCTTGAGCGAAAAATAGACGTGGCCGCTCGCCTGGGCGCGAAGGTTGGAGACTTCACCCCGCACCCAGCCCGGCCGCACGCCACTTTCGAGCAAGGTCTTCAGGCGGCGGGTAAAGGCGGAAACCGTTAACGCTTCGGCTGGCGCCGGCGTGTCGTTCGACAATAATTCACTCGTCATATGGCCAGGCTTGAAATGACCTCCTTTCGCATGACTTTCCATAATGAAAATTCCCGCTAAGCGCCTCCTGGCCCTTCGGCTGCCCGGGCTCGCCTTTCTCATTCCGTTCTTGTTTGCCCTCTACACCGGCCATGCCTGGGAGGATTATTATATTACTTATCGGGCCAGCCATAATCTGGCGACCGGCCACGGCTTGGTTTTCACCCCGGGAGAACGGGTGCAAAGCTTCACCTCGCCCTTGGGCACGCTCCTGCCGGCATTGTGCGCCTGGGTTACCGGAGGCAACCGTGATGAAGCCGCGCTATGGCTTTATCGCTTGATCTGTTGCGCCTTCTTCGCCGGTGGAATTTTCTTGCTCGTTCGGCTGAGCGAGCACTGCCGCATTTCCGTCTGGGGTAAGGCGGTGCTTTTCGGGCTTCTTCTGACCAGCGCCAAGACCATCGATTTCACCGTCAATGGAATGGAGTCGGCCCTGATGATTTTTTTTGTCGCATGGTGCCTCGTCGGCTTTTTCGTCCCCCCACGACGGTCCATGGGATGGCTCGCTTTCGGTTTCGCGGGACTGATGTGGACGCGGCCGGACGGTTTTGTCCCGGGAGGAGCGTTGGCCGTCAGCTGGTTGATATTTGGCGGACAGGTGCCGGAGGGATTACCCTGGCCGCAGCGAATACGCCTTCTGGCCGGCTCCGTGCTGCTGGGGGCCGTTCTTTACGCTCCTTGGTTTGTCTGGGCCTGGTGGTATTACGGTTCCCCCATCCCTCAAACCATTCTGGCAAAAGGGGCGGTGATGTCTCCCGTCTCCGTCTTGCACACCTGGATCGACTATCCCCGGCAGTTTTTTTCCTACCGGGCCTGGCCCGCGCTGCTCTTCACTCCCTCCTATTCTTTTATGGGAGGGTGGCCGGCGTTCCTCTCATGGTTTTCACGGTTCCTCGCTTTTGGCGCGATGCTTTGTTTTCTATGGCCCAAGGTTCGTCCCGAAGGGAAAATTGCTTCTTTCGGCCTTTTTTTAGGCGGCTTTTATCTGGCGATTATTCCCAGCCCTTATCCGTGGTATTTCCCGGTTTGGGAATTGGTTGCCCTGGTCTCCTTGGCCTTCCTGGCTGACGCTGCGTTTCCCCGGCTCAAGGCAGGAGGGCTTCAACTCTTTCGCGTCACGGTGGTCACAACGACCACCGTCTTCGCCGGTGTCCTGTTCTGTGTCGCGCGGGAATTTCGAGTTCAGGAGACGTATATCGAACACGGCATCCGTCAGCCTATCGGCCTGTGGTTGCGCTCCCATGCCGCTCCCGACGACACGGTGTTTTTGGAACCCCTCGGCTACATCGGATACTATTCGCAGCTAAAAACCTATGATATGCCCGGCCTTTCCTCCCGTGAAGTCGTGGCGGTACGAAAATCGGGACACGATTCCTTTGCCGGCGTTATTCTTGCCTTACATCCGACCTGGTTGGTGCTGCGGCCCGGAGAAATTTACTATTTTGAGCTGGAGCCGGCATTAAAAAATTATCAGCCGGTAAAATCATTTACTTTTTGGGCCCAGCTCATCCGCCTGCCATTTCTTCCTGGAAGGGACCTCTTGATTGCTGATTCGGAGTTCATCATCTTTCACCGTACAGCAACGCCCGCTCATTGACTTTTTTTCGCATTTTATAATGGCGCCGGGTAAGATGAATCCCCAGTAACACCGCGATCAAAAGACTTGCCCCCAGCACCGCCTGCCGGCCCTTGCCGTGGACCATGGCGTCACTGAAAATCACCAGCGCGGTGGTATGCATCATGACCACGGTCTCGGATATCGCGAGATAGAGAGGGAAGGGAATTTTCGCCAGTCCCAGCAGGTAATTTTGCAGGAAAAAAGGCGGCCCGGGAGTGATGCGCAAGAGGAGGGTGATTTCAAATTGGTCCGCGCGTGACACCTGCGGTATTTTATAGCCGCGGCGGACCACGAGTTTTTCCAGCCAAGGGCGCAGCCAGCATCGTGCCAGCCAGTAGGTTACGCTGATATTGACCAGCAGACTGGCGGCGCAGGCCGCCAGCACGCCGGCCAAACCGAGCTGTGCGCGGAAAGCCGGTCCAACCGTCAGGGTGAAGGCGAGCACGGGCGCACCCGCCGCCGGGAGGATGGCCATGGCGGCAAAAAAAGCCACCGGCCCGGCCGCGCTGATCCGGCCCATGATCTGATTGAACCATTCCTCCGCCTTCTGCAGGTGCGTGCCATGCAGGAGAAAAAAGAGCGCCGCCGCGGCCAGCAGCACGACCGCCAAGCCAATTTTCCACAGCTGTGATCGGGTAAGGCGGGGGGAGAAAGGCTCCATTCGAAGCACGATGTCCGGCCGTGCGCTTCACCGTCAAGGTCGGAAGCCGCGCTTGCCGCCTGCGCCCAAGGCTGTTTTGATGCTTTGTCGCGCATGCGTTCCGCCACCTTCGCCCAAAGCTTCATCCGCGTGCTTTGCGCGCTTGGCCTCGCCGCCCTGGCTGCGCTCACCCTCGTGGACCGGGGAGCCACCCGCATGTATGCGTTTCCCTGGTGGTTGCTCTTTTGGTTCGTCCACCTCGTCCCCGCCATCGCCCTGCTCCTGCGCACCGTCTTTGACCGGCGACCGCTGGTTTTGCCGGCGGGAGCTTGGTGCTGGTTGCCGGCGTTGTTTGCGGTGGTCGAGCTCGGCGCCGCGCTCGCCAGCCCCTTTCGCGCCCAAAGCATCCTGGCCGCCGCCACCCCCCTCGCCGCCCTGGCGGTTTATTATCTTTGTTTTGCCTGGTTGCAGACCGGAGGCGATCGGGCCGCGCGGCTGGAGGTGGCGCTCGGCTGGCTTCTCGCCGTCGTGCTGGTCGATAGCCTGGGCCTCTGGATTTTCACCGACATCCTTCCCGCGCTCCGGGCTGGGCGCATTGCTTCGTGGCATGACCTTTTCAATTTTCGCAATTTGTATCCATTAGGTCACTACAATTACACTGCCGGGCTCGCCTTGCTTGCCTTGCCGTGGTTGTTCGCGCGCGCCAGACGGACCCACGGCCGGGCGCGCCTCGGCTGGGTCGCCGGCACCGGCCTGGGGCTGCTTGTGCTTTTCACCACCGGCAGTCGTGGCGGGATGCTTGGCCTGGCGGCGATCTTGCTCGCCGGTATCACGGTGGCATGGCGGCGGGCGATCTTGAGCCCGCGACGAACCGTGCTGATCGCCGGTGCCGCCCTGTTTTTGTCGGCCGGGCTGGCCTGGTTCAATCCACGTATTCGCGATTTGCTGATCCGGGAGGCTTCCCCCGGCCCGCCCGACGAAAGCGCGGTTGAAAGGTCGGCGATGCTCCAGGCCGGTTGGCAGATGGGCGCCGACCGGCCATGGTCCGGTTTCGGGCCGGGCGTCACTCCCCTGGTTTATCCGCTTTATCGTGCCCGGCTGAGCGGCGGGGTGCCAACGGCCTTGCAGCTGCACAGCCTGCCGGTCCAATTATGGGCGGACACCGGCGCGGCGGGTCTGCTTTGCGCCCTCGGCATGGCGGTGCTGGTAGCAGGTGCACTTTGGAAAAATCCCAACGTCTTGGTCCCCGGCCTGGCGTTGGCCGGTTATGGCGTGTTTGCCCTTTCGGACTTTGAGCTCGATGTGCCGGTGTTTGCTTTCCTCCTCGCGGTCAACACCGCGGCCTGCGCCCCCGCGGCGGCCAAGGGCGCCGCGCCCCGCATGCGCCAGGGGCTGGGGCTGACGGCGCTTGCCGTCGCAGTCCTGATCACCGCGTTCGGCCGGAGCGACCCCACGCCCGGCCTCAACGTCGAAGCGCTTGCCCTCGGTGGCGATCCGGCGCAAGCCGGCCGCGCGATTGCCCTGCTGGAGCAATCGCTTGCGCTCAATCCGAACCAGGGAATCGCCCAGTGCAATCTCGCCTGGCTGCTGGTCGCACGCGACCCGCCCGCCGCGGAACGCCACTTCCTCGCCGCGGCGCACCTCTGGCCGGATAAAACCGGCGTTTATTTCGGCCTCGGGCTGGCTCGCTTGAATCAAAATCAGCCCGACGCCGCGGTCCAGGCTTTCGCCTTGGAGTGTGCCAACCATCCCGCCTTCTCCGTTTCGCCGTGGTGGCGGGTCCCCGCCTTGGCGCCGTTGCGTGAAGCCACCGCCGCGCGCCTCGCACAAATTTACGCCGAATTGGCACCGCGCTTTCCGCCTGACCATTGGCCGGGTTCAGAATTGAAGTACGCGGCGGCGCTCGAAGCCTGGACATTCGGATCGCTTCCCGGCCGCGAGGTCGCTTTCGCCGCCACCACCGCCGCGCGCCGCGATTTTTTCCGGCGCAATCCGGACCCCGCTGCCCTGCTTGCCGCCCCGGTCCGCCACGTGCGCTACGATGAACCGGGATATCCGGTGATTACACGCGACTCCGACTTGGGCGTGCCGACGGACATATGGGAGGACCGGGAGAATGCCTTTGCCGCGGAGGGTCTGGCGTTTCTTTTTCCCGCCAAGGGCTGGCTGCCTTCGCCTTCCCTGCTCGAATTTCTCGACAATTCCGGCCGGCCGGAAAAATAATCCCTCGTGCCGCGCGCCGCCTCCAACAGCTTCCGCGAGACATCGGTGCCCCTCGCCCTCCTGGTCGGCGACACCGTGGTGACCTTTGCCGGCCTCTCGCTAGGATACGTGTTGCGCTATGCCTCGCCACTTGGACGACTCGGCCTCAAGGTGCCCAATCCCTCCTTCCTGCAGTACCTGCCGTTGCTCCTGCTCGGCGTCGCCCTGCTCGTCGGGACGTTTGCCCAGCTGGGCCTTTATGACAGCCGGCAGTCGCTCCGCCGTTATCACAATCTCAGCTCCATTCTCAAAGGTGCCGCTTTCTGGCTCGTCGCCTACCTCGGCGTTTCGCTGGTCCTGAATTTTAATCCGCCGATCTCCCGACTTTTCGCTGTCATCGGCTTCGTCTGCGTCATTGTCCTGCTCGGCGGCTGGCGCACCCTGGCGCATCTGGTTCTCAGCCGCCCCGGCCTGCGGGGCCGCCTCCAGCGCCGCGCTGCGCTGCTCGGCTGGAATGACGGCGCCCGCGCGCTCGCCACCACCCTCACGCTGGAAACCGCCCATCCCCTCGTCCTGGCGGGCATCATTACCTTTGCCGGCGATGCCCCGGTCGCAACGAAAGGCTGCCGCCTCCTCGGCGGCAGCGCGGAACTCGACCAGATTTTATCACGCGAAAAAATCGACCTTCTCATTGCCACCCGACTCGACCTTCCGCCGGCCGAGATCCAGCGCGTGGTGGAAAGCTGCGAGCGCGCTTATGTCGAATGGAAGATCATGCCCACCGCCTTTCCGATCTTTCTTAACGGCCTGCGCCTGCAAACCATCGGCCGGCTGCCGGTGCTCGGCGTGGAAGAACTGGCTATCACCAAATTCTTCAACCGGGCCCTCAAGCGGGCAATCGATGTGGCGGGAGCGGCCGTTGGCTTGGTCCTCTCCGCTCCGGTCATCTGCGCGCTCGCCGTCATGATCAAGCGGGAATCCCCCGAGGGACGGATGTTTTTTCGTCAGACGCGAATCGGGGCCGGGCACCGGCCATTCACCCTGTTCAAACTGCGCAGCATGACGGCCGATGCCGCCGTCCACGATACGGCGCATCAGAGCACCCCGTCCAATGACGCGCGCCTGTTGCGCGTCGGTAGATGGATGCGACGCTGGAACCTCGATGAACTGCCGCAATTTTGGAACGTCCTCCGCGGTGATATGAGCCTGGTCGGGCCGCGGCCGGAGCGGCCTTACCACGTCGAACAGCTGGCCCACGCCATTCCGCACTATCTTCCCCGGCATCTGGCGAAGCCGGGCATGACCGGCTGGGCTCAGGTCAACGGCCTGCGGGGAGAGAGCGACCTGGCCGCCCGCGTGGAGCACGATATCTATTACATTGAAAATTGGTCGCCCTGGCTGGACCTGCAGATTTTGCTGCTCACGCTCTTGCGCTGGAAAAATCCCGGGTTTTGAACTCACGGGCTTTGTCCCAAGGTCATCCGGGCCAGGCGGGACAGGGGCCCACCACCCACGGCCAGAGGGAGGACGCCCGCGGCCCGGCTGAACCTTCGTTTGAGACAGACGGGGCGGGAAAAAGTTTAGGCCACGGCATGGGAAGGTTCTTATTGTCGGCGCGTCAGGTATCCCACCTTGCCGCCCGGCAGATGGCCGGAAAGCCCGCCGGCATTTTGCGGCCGGTCTTGATCCAGACCGGCCGGCCCACCCGCCATAAAACAGCGCCGTCGCTTTTTTCATCGCCGTAGGCCCAGCTTTCCGCCCAATCCGGCTGCCGTCCCGCCAGCAGATCTTCAACCGCCTGCAATTTCGCCGCGCCCGTTAGCTCCCTGCCGTCAATTGCGCCGCAACAGACGGCATTTTCATATTTCAGTCGGGTTGCCCGCCATAATCCGATGTCCTGCGCCTCGGCAAAAGGCGCCACCAAAAAATCGAAAGCGCCGGTGACCAGCAGAACTTCGCAGCCCTCCGCCCGGCGTTCCGCCAATTCCCGCAATCCTGCCGGCCGCAGGCGCGGAGCCAGCAATTCGGCGTAGAGGCGGCGGCCCAGGGCCGATACCTCGGCTGCCGGCATGCCCCGCAGGATTTGCAAAGAACGATTTTTTAAAAAGCACGCCGGCACCAGCCGGGCCTGACGCAACAGCGCCCAGAACCACAGACCCGGCGCCCGCGCCGGCCGACGCCGCCAGTTCCAATGGAAAAAAAGGTGATAAGAATTACCTCGCAGCAGCGTGCCATCGAAGTCGAAGATCGCCAGTTTCATGCGGCGGGAGGGAGTCGCACCGACCAGAGGCGGCGCGCCTCCTCACGTTCGCTGCTGTCGGATGACCAGGGCAGTCGGCGGTTGTGGTCGAAAAGGTAAAAATCCACCGTCCTCCACGCCGGCGGCGTGGTCGCACCCAGCACCGCCGTACGCAGCTGGGCCGGAGGGGTCGGACAGCTGGCCAAGGCCGCGCGGACCGAGGCGAGGGTGCGACCCGTGTCCGCCGCGTCGTCCACGAGCAGCGTTGCTCGGTTCCGCCACGGAGCGGCCGCGGGGAGAATGACCTGACGAGGCGTCAATCGGTGAATGCCAAATCGTTCCTCGGCACGCCGGAGGGCGGCACTGACCCAGCGTGGCAAGGCCGTGGCCAGCGGAGCAAAAATCCGCTTCATTCCCCGCCCCGGACGAGCCGCCTCCACCGCTACGGCTTTCAGACCCATTTCCCGGCAGAGCTCCCAGGCTAACAGCCTTCCGCCTGTTTCCACATAGACAATCAGCTCCGGCCGGAATTGCGCAGCGCGCACCCGCTCGGCCAGCTCGTGAGCCAGGGCGGGCAATTCTGCGAGCGTGACATCGCCGATTGCTTGGGGACGGACGTCGGAACGAGTGGGCATGGAAACGGAGCGGTCTGCTTGGCCGGCACGATGCCAATTTTTACCGATGAGGTCGAGCCAATCGGCGGTCATCGGCTTTGCGCGATCGGGCGGCATGGATTCCGGGTGCAACGAAGGGAAGTCTGATTCAAGTCCGGCATCGACAGGGGCGGCCAAGAAGAGATGCTTGGTTAACGCCATGTCCGTTTCAACGCCCGTCATCAGCGTTATTGTCGTTTGCAAGAATCCCGGGCCGCATCTGAAGGATGCTCTCAATAGTGTTTGGGCGCAGCGCGAGGTGTCGGTCGAACTCATCGTCATCGACGGCGGTTCGACCGACGGCTCGCGGGAATGGCTTGAATCGCAACGCGGACGGATTGCCACGCTGGTCTCGGCGCCTGATAGCGGAGTCTACGAGGCAATGAACAAGGGCCTGGCGGCGACGCGCGGCGAGTGGGTGCTCTTTCTCGGAGCCGATGATCGGCTCGACCGCGATAGGGTGCTAACCGAGGCCGCCGGTTGGCTGGCCGGAAAAAAGCCCCTTGTCGCGGCCGGCGAAGCGATTTACCGCGATCGGCGTGTCTATAAGCTTTGCCTTCCCTTGAACCCGCTCGCCCGGAATTTTGCCCACCATCAGGCGACGTTCTATCACTGTTCGCTTTTCAACGAGGCCGGCGGTTTTGATCCTTCGTTGGCCATCATGGGCGATTATGATTTTAACCTGCGTCTGTGGAAAAAAAATGTCGCTTTCTCATCGCTTCCTCTTCGCATCGCCATTTGCGGCACAAGCGGTTTGAGCGATTCCGGCCGCTGGCGCGGTTATGCCGAAGAAATCCGGGTGCGTCATCGGTATTTTCCGGCGTGGAAGTGTTGGCTTTGGGATGCGCTCTCGATTGTGCGCTACGTCCGTAAGAAAACAATTCGGTGTTTCGCGAGGTAGTTGGCCGCCGCCGCACCGAAACTATTTCGCACCGACGAACCGCCCGGCCGGCCTCCGAGCAAATTAGCGTGTCAGTCGCCGCCACAATAAACCCGGCCAGCCACAGCACATCGCCCAGCGCAGCCGCCGCCGGCTTGATTCCGTCATTTCGGCAAAAAGCGGCCCGCCGAAGCGACGCGCTCCCGCCTCCGCCCAAGTCAGGGCGTAGCCAGGCTGATGGGTGATGGTCGCAAAAATCCATGCGAGCAGATGGGCCCGACGGTCGAGCTTCTCCGGAAGCGCCGCAACCTCCCGCAAGTAACGGGCATTGGCCCATGCCGGTGCCCCAGGCGCCAGCCGGCGGCACCAGCGGACCATGCCTGCGCCCAGTTCCCGGCGGAGCAAATCCGGCCGGCCGCGGGGGGTCTTGCCCACCTGCAAATCGGAAAGCCAGAACGGCTCGTGCGCCATCGCCGACAGCACGTCAGCGAGCCGGTCCTCGCCCTCGTAAGCTTCAGCAATCCCCGGCTCAAATTCGACCGCGAGAAGCTGCTCGCGGCAAGCCACCGGCAGACTGAGGAAAATTTGCAGATCAAGTCCTTGGGTATCGCACTTCAACCAATCGATCCGGGTGAGCCCCTGCGCCGCCAGTGCGTCGGCAAGGGTAATGGCGGAAAATTCTTTCGCTTCGACCACTTCAAAAAAATCCGCGTATGCCCATTCGCCGATCTTGTCCGGTCGCGGCCGAAGAGTGCTTGAACAGAACGGTGAGCGGGTGAGATGGAGTATTTGCCGGCCGCCGGCGGCGGCCCGCGGCACGGCGAGCATTGGACAAAAAATCCAGCGTCGGAATTTTTTTTGGGCGGCATTCAATGCTGCCGCTTCGCGCGCATCCGGCTCAAAACCCATGCCAATCGCATGGCGGGCAATACGCCGCCAAACTGGGTGTACCCCTCCCGCTGCGCCCACGTCTATCAGCACCGGAGGTGCCGCTAATAATTCCGGCTCAGCCAAGATACGATTGATCAGGTTCATGAGCGTTATCGCTTCAAAAGCTCCTCGTAGAGCTCGCCATACTTTTGGGCCGAGGCCGAAGCATCAAAGTCGCGCTCCGTTTTCTCTCGCGCCCGTCGGCGGCAGTGTTCACGAAATGCCGCGTCGTTCACCATGCGTGCCAGCGCTTGGCCGAGAGCCTCCGGCTGACCCACCGGAGCCAGCAAACCGTTTTCCTCCCCGTCGATGATTTCCGGAATGCCGCCCGCGTCGTAAGCCACGACCGGCGTCCCTGCCGCCATTGCTTCAATCACGGTGTTGGGAAGATTGTCCTCCAACGAGGGTGCAACAAATATGTCGGCCGCCGCATAGGCGGCAGCCGAGGCTTCGTCTCCCTTCAGCACCCCAAGATGATGGACGCGGAAGCCTTCCATAGTGCTTTCTCCCTTTTCCTCGCTTCCGAAAAGCACGATTTCCACGGCCCCTGCCGGCACCATTTTTGCCAAAATCTTTAATGCTGCCTCAAAGTGGGCAAATCCTTTGCGCAGGTTTGCCCTCAGTCTTGCCGCGCCCGCCAGCACCAGGACCTTGTCTCGAGGCAACCGGAGCTTCTCGCGCATGGTGACTCGGTCCTGCGGACTAAAACGTACCAGATCGATTCCGTTGGCGATCGTCCTTATATCCGAAGCGCGGAGAAGTGAACTGCGGCGGGCTTGTTTCGCCAGCCAGCGACTGGGGGACACGAATACCGGCGATCGGCGCCCAAATTGCCTCTCTCGCCGAATCCACCCTGCATGGGCGAGATCATCTCTGTGACTCGAGGTGAGCATCGGACATCGGCCGCAAACCTCCGTGAACGCCAGGCAGTCTCCCGAGTAGTGGCACCCCCCGGTGAACGGCCACATGTCATGCATGGTCCATACGATCGGAATCTCCACCGTTTGCAATGTTTCAACCCGGAAGAAGCCGTCCGCCACCCAGTGGAGGTGAACCACATCAGGAGAAA
>DASRHD010000042.1:0-2666 GCA_035650695.1 Opitutaceae bacterium | reverse complement strand
ATCCGTTGTGATAGGAGAGCAGCCGCTTCAACGTCTCCAGATGCGTGGCAAAACCGAGCTCGGCAAGCGACCGCACCCGCGCCGGAACCATGCGATAGGCGCCGGCTGATCCCTGCTTGTGCAACATCAGGTTTACCCGGTAGCGATCAGACCCGCTGGTGGCCAGGGCATAGTCGTAATCGAGACGCTCGAAGAAAATCTGGCGCTGGCCGGCGGATAAAAGGATGGTGTTGAGGCGGAGGGCCTCATCGGCGGTGAGCGGATGGTCGCTGAGAAAAGAGAGGGCGCGGTTTTTCCGGATGAACGGCCGGGCGCCGGTCGAGAGGTGCAGATCGCTCGCGCCGGATTGCGCGACGGTGCGGAGCAACTCGCGCAACGCCGCCGCCAGCGCGGCGTCGTCCAGGGACGCGAGCCGATCGAAGGGAAATTGGACTTCGGCCGCCCCGGCCGCCGCGGTCGCGGGGGCCCGCCCCGGCCCGGCGAACGGGTCGTCGCCCGGCGGCCCCTCCTGGCCCTTGGCGAACGCCTCATTGGCGATTTTTTCCAGCAGTGCGACATCGTTGACGACGGCATCGTCGATGAGCTTTTGGGCAAAATCCATCAGGCCGGCGGTCTCGCCCAGCGCGCTGCGGATCTGTGCCGCCTGCGCAGAAGTGATGAGACCCTGATCGATGCAAAGACGGACGAGCCAGGAAACGTCGGGTGGCATGCAGCGTGAGTGGCCGGCGAAGTTGTGTGGAAGAAGCGACGAAGCCAAGCATGAAGGCGTGGGGTGATCTGTTCAGGTAAATCGACCGAAACTTGCATTCGCCGGCCCAGGCACGATCGGAGGTTGCCAAATCCGGCAAAACGCGAAAGCTGGTGCTTTCCGTCAATTTCTCATGTTAAGAAAGTTGTTGGCCAAGCTGCGCGGCGAGTCTGCGCCCAAACCCGATCTGAAGCCGGCCCATGGCCAGCCCAAGCCGCACGGGCACCGGCACGAACAGGGCGCGAAGCCCCGGCCCAAGTCCGGCGGGGAGCCGCGGCGTGAGCGCGATTCCCGCCGCCGCCGCCAAGGCCCGCCGGCAATAAACCATCCGCCTCCCTCGGCCGCTTCCGCACCCGCCCCCCACCGCCCGCCGCCCAGGCCGCCGGTGTCGGTGCCAAAGATGGACAACGCCTTTTCCCGTCTCGGCCTGGCTGATCCGCTGGCCTTTGCCGTTCAGCAAAAAGGCTACACCGAGCCGACCCCGATCCAGCAGCAGGCCATTCCGGTCGTTCTTGCCGGGCGCGACGTGATCGGTTCCGCCCAAACCGGCACCGGCAAGACCGCCGCCTTCGCCCTTCCCATCCTGCAACGGCTGCAAGGCCATGGCGCGCTCCGCTGCCTCATCCTCGAGCCGACGCGTGAACTGGCGCTGCAGGTGGAGGCGGCATTCAAGGAATACGGCCAGTTTACCGATCTGCGCACGACGGTCGTTTATGGCGGCGTGGGCTATGGCAAGCAGACGGACGATTTGCACCGCGGAATGGACGTGCTCGCGGCCACGCCGGGGCGGTTGCTCGACCATCTCGAGCAGCGCAACTGCGCGCTCGACAAAATCGAGGTTCTCGTGCTCGACGAGGTGGATCGCATGCTCGATATGGGCTTTTTGCCCGACGTGCGGCGCATCGTGCAACAATGCCCGCGTGCGCGGCAGACATTGTTTTTCACCGCCACCCTGCCGCCGGAAATCGAGCAGCTGGCGGCCTGGGCGGTGCGCGATCCCGTGCGCATCAGCATCGGCCGGCAGCGCTCCGCGGCGGAAACGGTGGCGCATGCATTTTATCCGGTGGTCGCGTCGCAAAAATTCGAACTACTGCAGGCGTTGCTGCAACAGACGGATTTCAAGAGCGTGCTCATTTTCTGCCGTACGCGGATGGGGGCTGACCGCATCGCGCACCGCTTGATCAGCAAGGGCCACACGGTTGGAGTGATGCATTCCGACCGCAGCCAGCGCGAACGCGTCGAGGCGCTCGACGGTTTCAAGTCGGGCAAGTTCGAGGTGCTCGTCGCGACCGACATCGCTGCGCGCGGCCTCGACATCGCCGGCGTCTCCCATGTCATCAACTACGACGTCCCGGAAAACCCCGAGGATTATGTGCACCGCATCGGCCGCACCGGACGGGCCCAAAACACCGGCGACGCCTTCACCCTTGTGACCGAGGACGATGTACGCGACGCGCGCAGCATCGAGCGTTTCATCGGCGCAAGCGTCGAGCGGAAAAAGATCGAAGGTTTTCCCTATATCTATTCGGCCTTGTTCGACGAAAAAGCGGAAGGCGTCTCGGGCCAGGGCCGGCCGGCCAGCCGGTTGCACCGCGGCGCCCGGCGCTGAACGGTTCAGTCCCCCCCGTTGACGGCCTTGAAGGCAAGGGCGGCGGCAACGGCGGCGCTCAGTTCCCCGACGAGAAAAAGCCAATAATGACCCCAGCTTGAAAGGCCCATCAAGGTGATGCCGGTGGCGACCGCCGGATTGAAGGCCCCGCCGGAGACGTTGCCGACCGCGAATGCCCCCGTCATGACCGTCATGCCTATGGCCAAGCCGTAGAATGAATTGCCGGCCGTGCCCTTGGCGGTCGCGGTGTTCAACACGACCCAGGCGAGCGCAAAGGTGAAAATGAACTCGGCCAGCAGCGCAGCTTTG
>DASRHD010000041.1:0-2553 GCA_035650695.1 Opitutaceae bacterium | reverse complement strand
TCGAGCACGCCGGTGGAACGACTCCCCTCGAAATCGACAAAATAAACCGGCTGCACCGTCCAGGATTTGACCACGCTCCCGAGGAAACACGCCGAAGCCCGAAACCGGAATCTTTTTTTCCGTGTCTTTCCGTGATTCCGCGGTTTGAAGGAAGGGGTGGATTTGACGTCCTACCGCGCCTTTGCTCTCGAGCTCGCCGAGAAAAGCGGCGATTTTATCCGGCCTTTCTTTGCCAATCCCGACCTGGTGGTGGAGACCAAGTCCGATCAGACACCGGTGACGGAGGCCGACCGCGGCGCGGAGGAACTGATGCGCCGGCTCATTCGCAAAAAATTTCCCGGCCACGGCATTCTCGGCGAAGAGTTGGGGCGGGAGAATCCCGGGGCGGAATTCACCTGGGTACTCGATCCGATTGATGGCACCAAATCCTTTGCCAGCGCCTGTCCGCTCTTCGGCACGCTGGTTGCCCTGCTGCGGGGCGATCAACCCGTGCTCGGTGTGATCCACCAGCCGGTACTGCGTCAAATCATGGTCGGCGACGGCTCGGTGACGACCCTGAATGGCCGCGCCGTGCGGTGCCGGACCACGGCCCGGATCGAAGACGCAACCCTGCTGACGAGCGATCCGCTCAATCCGACCAAGCACCAGGACGGGGCTGCCTTCGACCGGCTGGCCCGGCGGGCAAAACTGGTGCGGACCTGGGGCGATTGTTACGGTTACCTCCTCGTCGCCAGCGGCTGGGCCGACGTGATGTGCGACCCGGTGATGAACCCCTGGGATATCGCCGCGCTCGTTCCGGTGATCCGCGGCGCGGGCGGCATCATCACTGACTGGCAGGGGCGCGACGCCGTGGGGGCGAAATCGATCGTGGCGGCCGGGCCGGCGCTGCACGCCGGGGTCATCGCCGCGCTGAACGGGAGTGCTTAAGGCTTCGGCGGGCTCGAGGGAGCCGGGGCGGGCGCGGAGACGGTGGGCGTGGCCGGGCTCGGTTCAGCTGCCGGCTTGCCCGCCGGGGCGTTCTTGGCCGCCTCATCCAGTGTCTTTTTCGCCAGCGCCTGGCGCTCGGCGACAAAATCTTTCGCCATCTGCTGAATCTTCGGCACGATCTGCATCATCCGCGGCATCAGCACGGCGATGATTTTTTGCTGCACCTCAGGCAACTTGACGACCAGGGCCTGGCCCGCGGGCGTGCCGTAGAAGGCGGCGATGTCGTGCAGTTCGTCCTTGGTGAAAAGTTCGGCGTAAATGCGCGCCACATCGGCGTGGATGTCGTCCGCCTTGATCCCGGCCCAGGCGGTGTCGATCGCCTTCTGCTGAAAGGCCTCATATTCCTCCGGCGACGTGCCCGGGGCGTTCATGCGCATGACCATCTGGCGGGTCATGGAGACGACCGCGCGCTTCTGCTGGTCGAGCATGCGGTTGAGCGTGTCGTCATAATGCATGGCCTTGAGCACTGCTTCCGCGTCGGCCAGAGTGGCGGCCGGAACCGCCGGCTGGGCCTTGCCGGCCGCCGGCGGCGAAACCGGCGCCGGGGAGGCCGGCGGGGTGGAGACATCAGCGGCGAAGGTGGGAACGGCGAGGAGCGGGGCCAGGAGGAGCAAGCGGAGCATTTTCATGGGAGCGACGACCAAAACCGTTCACCGGTGCCGTTGGCGAGGTTTTTCTTTGTAGTCGGCGGTGATGACCGAGGTGAATCCGCCGCGGGCCCTCCAGCGGGCGACCACGGTGAGGCTGCGCGGCTTGAGCGCGGCACCGAGATCCTCGCAAATCCGATTGGTGGCCGCCTCGAAAAAAATGCCCTCGTTGCGATAGGCATGAAAGTAGAGCTTGAGCGACTTGAGCTCGACGCAACGCTTGTCCGCCACATAGCGGACGGTGATTTCGGCGAAATCCGGATGGCCGGTGATCGGGCAGAGCGAGGTGAACTCATGGTGGGTGTGCTCGATCAGATAATCGCGCCGCGGGGCGGGATTGGGAAAAGTCTGGAGAATTTTTGGATCGGCCATGGATGAAGAATCAGGAGTCGAGGAGGGCGAATCGAGGAGAAATCCCGGCCGGCTCGTGCCCGGGGGGCTGCTTCCGCCGGGCGGCCTCAGGTTGCCGTTTCGGTGAAACGCGATTCGCGGATGACGGTGATCTTGATGCTGCTGGGGTATTGCAGCTCCTCCTCGATTCTTTTGCGCAGCGCCTTGGCCAGGGCGGCGGCCTGGTCATCCGTGACCACGTCGGGCTTGACCACCACGCGGATTTCGCGGCCGGCCTGGATGGCAAAGGCCTGCTGAACGCCGTCCATGGAGAGGGCGAGCTTCTCCAGGCGGCCGAGGCGTTCGATATAGTTGGTCATCGACTCGGCGCGGGCGCCGGGCCGCACCGCCGAAATCGTGTCGGCGAGGATGACAAGGCCGGCATAAATCGTCTCCGGTTTCACTTCCTCGTGATGGGCGGCCACGGCGTTGACCACAATGGGCGTCTCGCCGTACCGCTTGATGAACTCCGCCCCGATCACGGCGTGGCTGCCCTCGTATTCCCCCTCGACCGCCTTGCCGATGTCGT
>DASRHD010000040.1:0-7579 GCA_035650695.1 Opitutaceae bacterium | reverse complement strand
TCTTCACCGACGCTCAGCACGGTCTTGATCTCGCCAGAATCAATTCTCGCCGCGAGCGCCGTGAGCTGCGCGGAAGGAAGCTCCTTGATCAGTCCGGTGACGAGCGCGCCGCGCACGTTGGGATTGCGATCGGCGGAGAGCAGAATCTTGTCGCCCTGCCCCGTCCGGCTGACCAACCACGCCGGCGCTTGCAGTGGAGCCGCGAGTTTTTTGGTCAGGAATTGTTCTTCGACCGAGCTACGGCCGGATCCAACGATGCCGACTCCGCCAGCCTTGAGCAATTGCGCGGCGGCGTTGATCGCGATGTCGAGGCCGCTGTCCGCGCCATTGACCTTGATCCCGGCCAGGCGGTTTTCGGCACGCACTTGTTTGTAGAGTTCGCGGCCGCTGTCGGGCATCCAAGTGTCGTTGACCTCATCGTTGCGGCGCGGCGTGATGCGGTAGACGACGCCCTCGCGCGACCAGACGACGGTGTTGGCGCCGACGGACGACTCGGGATCGATGCTGTTCGTCTGCTTCAGGAACCAGACGCGCATCTTGAAACGAAAATCCGTCGAGGTGAGCGCGCCGACCGGGCAGATGTCGACGGTGTTGAGCGAATAATTGTTCTCCAGCTTCCTTCCCGGATAACAGGTGAGCGTGCTGTAACTGCCGCGATCGACAAAGCCGAGCACATCGTCCTTGGCGACCTCGTTGCAGAAACGGACGCAGCGCGAGCAAAGGATGCAGCGCTCGTCGTCGAGCATGACGCGCGGTCCGAGCACGGTGCGCTTGGGCTTGACGTTCTTGCGTTCGATGAAGCGGGAATAGCCGCGGCCGTAGCCGGTGGCATGCTCCTGGAGCTGGCATTCGCCGGCCTGGTCGCAAATCGGGCAATCGAGCGGATGGTTGATGAGGAGAAATTCCATCACGCCTTCGCGACAGTCCTTGACCAGCGGGGTGGTCGTGCGGATATGCAGGCCGGGGGCGGCGTTGGTGGCGCAGCCGATGGCGGGGCGCGGGATCCAGTTGATCTTCTGCCGGCCGGTGGCCGCATCCACGATCGGCGCCTTGGTCGCCGGATCGACCGCGGGCATGCCCATTTCGACCAGACACATGCGACAATTGCCGGCAATGGAAAGCTTGGGATGATAGCAATAATGCGGCACCTCGATACCAAGCCGGCGTGCGGCCTCGATCACGTTGGTGCCCTTGGGCACGGCAATCTCGCGTCCGTCGATGTTGACGGTGATGAGGTCGGGTTTGGCGGGCTGAATCATCGGGAAAGTCTTAATTAACCACAAAGACACAGAGGACACCGAGAAATCCCTGTCCGCGCTCCGTGCTCTCTGTGTCTTTGTGGTTCATCTTTAAACGAGCTCCAACGAATCATCGTTTTTTGTCTTTTTTTCAGCGGCGCAGTCCTTGAATTCATCGCCGAATTTTTGGACGAAGCTTTGCGTGGGCCAGGCGCAGGCTTCGCCAAAGGCGCAGATCGTCCGGCCCGCAATCTGGTCGGCGACGCTCTTGAGCAGCGCGCCGTCCTCCGGCCGGGCTCCGTCGTGGACCATGCGGCGGGTGATTTTTTTCATCCAGAGCGAGCCCTCGCGGCAGGGCGTGCACTGGCCGCAGCTCTCGTGGGCGTAGAACTCGTTGATGTTGGCCAGGGCCTCAACCATGTTCACCGAGTCGTCCATTACGATCACCCCGCCGGAGCCGCCCATGGTGCCGCAGGCGGCGAGGGTGTCGAAATCCATCGGAATATCCTCCATTGCCAGGGTGCGGGTGGAGCCGTCCTTGTTCTTCAAGTTGAAGGTCTCGCCAAACTTGAGGATCTTGGCCGAGGAGCCGCCGGGAATGACGGCCTTGAACGTGCGGCCGGGCAGCGGACCGCCGCAGACCTCGTTGAGCAGCTGGCCCAGCGTGATCTTGCCGACCTCGAATTCGTAGTAGCCGGGCCGTTGAACGTGGCCGCTGACGCAGAGGATGCGGGTGCCGGTGTTGTTGGGCGTCCCGATCTTGGCGTAGGCGTCACCGCCGATGTCGGCGATGTGCTTCACGTGGCAGAGCGTCTCGACATTGTTGACGATGGTCGGGCACTGGTAAAGGCCGAGCACGGCGGGGAAATACGGCGGCTTGATCCGCGGATACGGGCGCTTGCCCTCGAGCGACTCGATCAGGCCGGTTTCTTCGCCGCAGATGTAGGCGCCGGCGCCGCGATGAACGTAGATCTCGCAGCCGTAGGCGCCGCCGAGAATATTCGGCCCGCAAAAGTTTGCCGCCCGCGCCTCGGCGATGGCTTTTTCCAGGATTCGCGCGCCTTCGGGAAATTCGCCGCGGATATAAATGTAGGCCAACTTCACATTGTTGGCGAAGCAGGTGATCATGATGCCCTCGATCAGCTGGTGCGGATCCTGGTGGATGATGTAGCGGTCCTTGAAGGTGCCCGGCTCGGACTCGTCGGCGTTGACCACGAGGTAGATCGGCTTGCCGCTCTTGCGGTCGACCAGGGTCCACTTCACGCCGCAGGGAAAGCCGGCGCCGCCGCGGCCGCGCAGGCCGGATTTCTTGACCTCATCGATCAGCTCCTCCGGCTTCCGTTGAACGGCTTTTTTCAGCACTTCATAACCGCCGTTGCGCAGGTAGCAGGCGAGGTCGTTGGTGTAACCGGGCTCGTCAATGTGCTTGAAAATGAGGCGGCGTTGTTCGGGAGCGGGCATGAAAAAAATTGCCGATTGTGGATTTTGGATTGCGGATTTCGATCAGCGTCGGGCTACTGCCTTTTCTTTCATCATCTTGACCGCTTGGCGGGCGCGGCGCCGGCGGGTGGCGGCCTGTTTGGCCTCGCCGACCCATTTCGCGTATTCGTGCCGGTGCGAGGGCGTGAATTTCCCAAAAAGCGCGGAGGCCTGGGCGTCGGCGGCGAGCGCGGCCGTAAGTTCGGCGGGAAGCGTCATGGCTTGGGGGCGCCGACGGATTCGGCTTTGATTTTGGCGCTGAGTTCGCGGGCCTTCGCTGCATCGACTTTCTCGTGCAGCTCCTCGTCAATCATCACGACCGGCGCCGTGCCGCAGCTGGCGAGACATTCGACGAATTCGATCGTGACCCCGCCGTCGGGCGACGTGCCGCCCGTCTCGCAGTCGAATTCCTTTTTGAACTCGGCGCAGGTCTTGTAGCCGCCCATCAGCGCACAGGACAGGGTGCGGCAGACCTTGATGTGGCGGCGGCCGATGGGCTGGCGCCGGAACATGGGATAAAAGGTGACCAGCTCATAGACGTTGATCGGCTGCAGGCCGAGTTTGGCCGCGATCCATTCGATCGCCTCGTCGGAAATGAAGCCGGCGTCCTCCTGCACGAGGTGGAGCAGCGGGAGCGACGCGCTCCGCTTCTGCGGATAGTGCGTGATCACCTCATCAATGCGTTGCAGGGTTTCCGGCTTCAGGTTCATCGGCGGAAAATCAGCGGTCGCACTCGCCCATGACGAAGTCGAGCGAGCCGAGGATGGAGACGACGTCGGAGATCATCGCCCCGACGCAGACCTTGGGCAGAATGGAAAGGTTGCAGAATGACGGGGAACGGATTTTCAACCGCCACGGTACGCCGCCGCCCCGGCTGACGACGTAGAAACCGAGCGCGCCCTTGGGATTTTCCGCCTCGAAGTAGACCTCGCCCGGCGGCATGAGCGGTCCCTCGGTCACGAGCATGAAATTCTGGATCAGCTCCTCCATGCTGGAGAGAATCTTGTCCTTGGGCGGCCCGAAGATTTTTTTTGCGTCTTTCGCGTACCACTCGCCGGCGGGGAACTTCGCCACCGCCTGCTTGATGATGCGCACGCTTTGCTTCATTTCCTCGCCGCGGCAAAGGTACCGGTCGTAGCAGTCGCCGCGCGTGCCCACCGGCACGTCGAACTCGTACTGCTCGTAGCCGGAGTAGGGCTTGTCCTTGCGCAGGTCGAGCGGCACGCCGGAGCCGCGCAGATTCGGCCCGGTCAGGCCGTAAGCGATGGCGTCCTCCTTGGAAATGACGCCGACGTCCTCGGTGCGGTCGAGGAAGATCTTGTTGCGGGAAAGCAGCCGGAGAACCTCATCGAGGATGGGCAAAAACTGATCGCAGAACGCATCGACCCGTTGGGTCCAGCCTTCGGGCACATCCCGGGCGAGGCCGCCGATCCGGGTATAACTGGTGGTGAAGCGCGCACCGGTCAGTTCCTCGAAGAGTTTGTAGAGTTTTTCGCGCTCGGTGAAGGTGTAGAGGAACACCGACCAGGCGCCGACGTCGATGCCGTAGGCGCCGAGTCCCATCAAGTGCGCGGAGATGCGCGCCATTTCGCAGACGATGACGCGGATGGCCTGGCAGCGCGGCGGCACCTCCAGCTTGGCCAGGCGCTCGACGGCGATGGCATAGGCGACGTTGTTCGCGAGCGGGGCGAGGTAATCCAGCCGGTCCGTGTAGGGCACGAACTGGTTGTAGGTCATGTTCTCGGCGATCTTCTCATCGCCGCGATGGAGGTAGCCGACGACGGGGTCGGCCTTGGTCACGATGTCGCCGTCCAGTTCCATCTGGACACGCAGCACGCCGTGGGTCGACGGATGCGACGGCCCCATCGAGAGGGACATCTTCTCGGTGGAAAACTCTTGCGGGGCGGCAGCGGCCTTGGCGGCGCTGTCAGGAAAGGAAAAGTCGGTGGCCATGACGTTCGGCGGGTTATTCCGGTTTTTCGCGACGCTCGGTCCAGCTCTCGTCCTTGGCCTTGGGTTCGGCCTCGCCAAGGCCGAATTCGCCCGAAGAAGTGACGAACGGGCCGCCCATCATCGGAGCGGGCCTGACTTTCGCCTTGGTCTCCGCCGCCACCTCGACGTCGGGCAATTCGGTCTCGATGCCGGCGAGAGGGAATTCCTTGCGCAGCGGGAAATAGGGATAACCCTCCCACATCAGGATGCGGCGCAGGTCGGGATGGCCGGTGAAGCTGATGCCGAACATATCGTAGGTTTCGCGCTCGTGCCAGTTGGCTCCCGCCCAGAGTCCGACGGCGCTGGGCATGGCCGGCTCGGTGTCGCTGGCGCAGGCCGCCGCCAGGCGGACGTAATCGTGCGCCGTGGTTGAGAGCAGGTGCCAGACGACGGTGAAGCGCGGCGATTTGTCGGTGCCGGCGTCGATCGCCGTGACATCCACCAGCATGTCGTAAGCGCACTCGTCGCGCAAAAACTTCAGCACGGCGGAAATGTCGGCCGGGGCGACGTCGAACGCCGGCCAATCGAGGCTCGGCCGGCCAGCAATTTGAGGAAATTTTTCCTTCAGGGCTGTCGTGACGTCAGCGGCGGTCATGCGCAGAGGAAGACGACGCGTTTCAGGCGGTATGAAGCCGGGTGAAGGCCGGCTCGCGCCGGACTTTTTCCTGGAGCTTGATGAGCGCGTCGAGCAGCGCCTCGGGCCGCGGCGGACAGCCGCTGACATAAACGTCGACCGGCACGATCCGGTCCACCCCCTGGAGCACGGCATAGCTGCGGTACATGCCGCCGGTGCTGGCGCAGGCGCCCATGGCGATGACCCATTTCGGGTCGGGCATCTGGTCATAGATGCGGCGAAGAGCGCTGGCCATTTTGTAGGTGACGGTGCCGGCCACGATCATGACGTCGGCCTGGCGGGGGGAAAAACGCATGACCTCGGCGCCGAAACGCGCGATATCGAACCGGCTCGCCGCCGAGGCCATCAGCTCGATGGCGCAGCAGGCCAGACCCATCGGCATGGGCCACATGGAGTTGGTGCGGATCCAGTTGATGACCGCGTCGGCCCGGGAAACGATGACATCGCCCTCGATCTTGCTGTTATAGGCCAGTTCAGTGTTGGCGGAGACCATGTGAAATGGAGCGGTTGAAACGAGAAAATGCACCGCAACCTACCATCCGAGACTCGGCGCGCAAGTAGCTTTTCCGGGAAAAATCTTCCCCGATCGTAAAAGCCCGCCCAACGCGCCCGCGGCACCCCGCTCCGCAGAATTCACGAGGGCGGCCGCCCGGGCGGGAGCCCAGCTTTTCCGTTGACCCGCAGCGGGGTTTGCCTTGCCTTCAACCCCTTCGTCCCACGGCGTCAGCCTCACCGCTGCCGCCGTCCGTGCGCCTGGAGAGGTGACAGAGTGGTCGAATGTGCATGATTGGAAATCATGTGTACGGGCAACCGTACCGGGGGTTCGAATCCCCCCCTCTCCGCCACGTTCGCCGGTGCGCTTTTCTTGTTGTAATTTGCCGTGAGGTTTGAGGAGGATTTGCTGAAGGTTTAAGGATCGGTCGTTTTTACAAGCGCTGCGGAGCCGAGGCCGGAATGGGCCGATAGATGGCTTTCCAGGCAATTGCAAAGCGCAGGAAAGAGCCCTTCCAGCCGCCATTCCAGGCTTTGCAATTGGGCACAACCATGTTCAGGAATCGCCGGCGCTTGCTGCATGCGGAACAGCCGGCGATCTGGGTCCGGAGTCTTGGGGGTAAAGCGGCCGTCAGACGGTCTATCCCGTGCGCTATAGGGAGCGCCCTTCGCTCGATCCAGTCGCCCAGGGCAATCGGGGCAGCTTGATAGCGACAGGCGGGCTCTGGAGAGGCCTGGCGGAGGTCGCGGGCCAGTTCCAGATTATGGATGATTGCGCCTTCAGGCAAAGGCACTAAAGGGGCCGCTTTTACAGCTTTCGAGGCAGGTCTCATATCCATAGTCATTTGGCACATCGGTCACGTCGATAAGGCCCTTGCCGTCGAGGTTGATTTGGACGGTGCGGGGAATGGTCATATAGGGCTGGAATGCTCCAACGCCATAGACGCGCCGGGTGAAGAATAAATTGACGCTCACAAGCATGCCGGGTGTGCCCGTGACGTGAACCCGATATTGGGCCTCCGAGAATCCACCGGTGAAGCCGGTGCGCGGCTGAATACCGGCGCAGCATGAGCCGCCGGGAGTGACCGGATACCAGTCGCCCCAAGGCGCGTTGATACGGTTGATGGCATCCTGCTCGGTGTCCTCCTCGGAAAGGTTTTTCTGGGCGCTGGTGGCAATACGCTTGGAGGAGCGGCCGGAGACGGGGAAATCCTGGCAGACGCCGACCAGGTCATTGTCGACCTGGCAGGAGGCCTGGGTGCAGACGATATAATCGCCGATCGAGGCCGCGATGCGGCTCAAATCGCAAGTGGGAATGGTGCCGTCATTGCTGCAACCGACGATCGTGATGAGCCCATTACTCGTGAGGACGCAGGTATTTTTGTCATACTTGCATTGGCCTGAGTAGGTATCAGTTTCGGTGCAGCATCCGGAGGCACAGCCAAGGGAAGCGCAGGAGAGGCCGACAATGCTGCCACTAAGGGTCAGCGTGCGGTATTTTTTTGGAGGTGAGCTCGGGCTTGTGAATTCGCTATAGCCACAGAGCGTGTATTGGCCTTTACGGGAGCGGCAGTCCATAGCGCAGGCATTGGAGCAGCTACAGGGATCGAGGTCCTTGCTGCACGGACAGGGAGCGCCCTGGCCGCAGGATGGAACGACGAGCGTCATCTTCAGTTGCCGCCGGCGCGGACGTAGATCGTCTTGGGCTGGCCGGTATCGGTATCGCAGACCTGGATCGGCGTGC
>DASRHD010000039.1:0-3825 GCA_035650695.1 Opitutaceae bacterium | reverse complement strand
TCGCGCACCACGCTGAAGCCGTTGGCCTCGACATGGGCCTGGACGGCATGGGAGATGTCGCCGATGCGGTTACCGATGACGGCCTGGGCGATGCCGAGGTCGAGCGCTTCACGGGTGACGGAGAGAAGCCTTTCCACCTCGGGACGGATGCGGCCGACGGGAACGGTGGCCGCATTATCGCCGATATAGCCGTGGTAGGCGATGACGATGTCGAGCGACACGATGTCGCCATCGTGGAGGATGCGGCGGAAGGACGGGATGCCGTGGACCACCTCGTCGTTGACCGAGATGCAGGTGTGGGCGGGATAGCGCCGGGAGCCCAAGGTGTAGCCGTAACAGGCGCTGCGGGCGCCGAGGCGGGCGATAAGATCGCGGCCCGCCTCTTCCAGGTCTTGCGTGCTGATGCCCGGCTGCACGAGCTGTTTAAGCTGGTGCAGGACGCTCGCGGCGATGGCGCACGACTCGCGCATGCGGGCGATGGCATCCTTGTTTTTGATCGGGATGGCCATCTCAGGCGGCGAGAGCGGCGGCCTCGACGACATCGAGGCCGAGCGTACGGTAGTGTCCGGCGACCGGGCCGGCGGCGGTGAGCGCGTCGGCCGTAAGGGCGGCGTCGAGCGCTTCGTCGCGCGCTTCGAGCCATTCGTCGAACACCAGGGCATGGAGCAGCGTAGCCGGGAAGCCCGCGAGGGCGAAACCCGCATCGGGTTTGCGCGCCCAGAACCATTTTCGCAAAAGGGCGAAAAGAGCTCCGTCAGCGACGGCGAAGCCGCGCTGAAACGCCGGCCCGGCCGATTGGCCGAGCGAGGTGCGGCGCGAAATCTCCTGCCGCATCAATCGGGCGGGAGAGACGTGCTCAAAATTCAAAGAACGCAACCCGGCCATCACGTGTTCAGGAAAGGAATCGGGAGGACCGAGGAGAAGGAGTTTGACCCGGGCGGGATTGCCACCGAGGGAAAAGAGGCGAGAAAGTGAAGACATTCCCGCGAAAGTAAAGCTGTTTTACGTTTAGTGCGAAAAGTATTTGGCCACCCAGGCGACGATGCCGACGGCGAGAATCGAGCCGAGGGCGATCCAGAGACGGCCGACGGTCTTGAGGTCGGCGGCCTCGCCGAGGGCGCCGATCGTGCCTCCGCCGGTGGAGCTGCGGGCGCGGATGCGACCCTTGCGCAGGAAGCCGTCGTAATGACGCTGGAGGAGAAAGGTTTCAATCTGCCGCATGGTGTCGAGGAGGACACCGACGTTGATCAGCATGCCGGTGCCACCAAAGAAATAGGCCACCCGGGGCGGAACCTTGAAGTTGAAGAGGAGGACGTCGGGCATGACGGCGATGAGCGTGAGGAAGATCGCACCGGCGAGGGTGAGGCGCGTCATGATGAAATCGAGAAATTGAGCGGTGGGCTCACCCGGCCGCACCCCCGGCACATAACCGCCGTACTTTTTCAGATCGTCGGCCACCTGGATGGGCTTGAACATGACCGAAACCCAGAAATAGCTGAAAAAGAGGATGAGCAGCCCGTACGCGCTGTAGTAAAACCAGTCGCCGCGCTGGAGCCGCTGCGAGGCCTGGACGAGGAATTTCCAGTTCAAAGCCGCACCGAGAGTGGAAAAAATCTGCTGGGGAAAGAGAAGGATGGCGGCGGCAAAAATGACCGGCATGACGCCGGAATAGTTGACCTTGAGGGGCAGAAACGAGCTTTGGCCGCCCATGACCTTGTTGCCCACCACCCGTTTGGCGTACTGCACCGGAATTTTCCGCTGTCCCTGCACCACCAGGATGATGCCCATGACGACGACAACAAAAAGAACGAGCATGAGCACGCCGGTCCAGCCGTTCTGGGTCGTGCCGACCGGGCCGAAGAACATGCGATAGGTGGCGACGGCCGCACCGGGAATGTCGGCGAGAATGCCGACGGTGATGAGGAGGGAAACACCGTTGCCCACGCCGCGCTGGGTGATCTGCTCGCCCAGCCACATGAGCAGGAGGGTGCCGGCGGTCATGTAAATGACGGAAGTGAAGATGAAGCCAAATCTGTTCACCATCACGATCGGCCCGTAGACATTCATGTCGTAACCGGGGAACAGCCGGGCCGGGTTTTCCAGCGCGACGATCAGCAGCGCGCCCTGGACGATGCAGATGAGCACGGTGGCGTAGCGGGTGTACTGGGTCAGCTTCTGCCGGCCGACGTCGCCCTCCTGCTGGAGGCGGCTGAGGGTCGGGATGACCGCAGTCATCAATTGAAAGATGATCGAGGCGCTGATGTAGGGCATGATGCCGAGGGCGCAGACCGCGCCCTTCACCAGCGCGCCGCCGGTGAACATGTTGTAGAGGCCGATGACCGCGCTGGCCGCGCCGGTCTGCTGCTGGAAGAAATCCTGGAGCGGACGCGGATCGACGCCGGGCAGCGGGATGTGGGCGCCGACGCGGGCGACGAAAAGCAGCGCCAGGGTGTAGAAAATCCGCGAGCGGAGCTCGGGGATTTTCATCGAATTGGTGAAGGCGGAAAGCACGGGAGGTTAATTTTGGATTTCCGAATTTGGACTTTTGATTTGGGGTGCGACGGGAACGGAGCGGCTTTGTTTAATCCAAAATCGAAAATTCAAATTCCAAAATAAGTTCAGGCCGTCACGGCCTGCCCGCCGGCCTGCTCGATCTTGGCCTTGGCCGAGGCGGAGAATTTCGCCGCGGTGACGGTGAAGGCGCGGCTGAGTTCGCCGTCGCCGAGCACCTTGAGCAGGGTCTCGTCGCGGCCGATCAGGCCGGCCTGGGCAAGCACGGCGGCGTTCACTTCGGTGACGGAGGCATCGAGGCGGGCGAGGTCGCCGACATTGACGATGGCATACTCGGTGCGGAAGTTGGCGTTGTTGAAACCGCGGTGCGGAAGCTTGCGATAGAGCGGCATCTGGCCGCCCTCGAAGCCGGGGCGGATGCTGCTGCCGGAGCGGGCGGTCTGGCCCTTGCCGCCGCGGCAGGAGGTCTTGCCGTGGCCGCCGCCTTCGCCGCAGCCGACGCGTTTGCGGCGGTGGACGGCGCCGGCGACGTTCTTCATTTCATGGAGTTTCATGGTGTTCCTTGGGCGCCCCACCCTGCGGCTCGCGCCGGGGCGGGACTCGGATAAATTTTTGATCAGGCTTTGCGGAGGGCAGCGATGTCCTCGGGCAGACGGAGCTGGAGCAACGCGTTGATGGTGGCGTTGACCACGGCGATGTGGTTTTTCGAGCCCATCGACTTGGTCAGGACGTTTTTCACGCCCGCGGCCTCAAGGACGGCGCGGACGCCGCCGCCGGCGATCAGGCCGGTGCCGGGCGAGGCGGGCTTGAGGAGAACCTTGCCGCCGTCGTACTCGCCCAAGACGTCGTGCGGGATGGTGTCGCCCTTGAGCTTGACGTGGCGAAGGCGCTTGCGGGCGTGTTCGGTGCTTTTCTTGATCGCATCCGGCACCTCATTGGCCTTGCCAATGCCGACGCCGATCCGACCCTTCTGGTCGCCGACGACGGCGAGGGCGGAGAAGCTGAAGCGGCGGCCGCCCTTGACGACCTTGGCGCAACGGTTGATGAAAACGACTTTTTCGACGAATTCGGGCGCGGCGGAAGCGCCGCCGTCGGAGGAAAATTTGGTGGGTTCGCTCATGGCTTAGAAGGCAAGGCCGCCCTCACGCGCGGCATCGGCAAAAATTTTGACTTTGCCATGGTAGCGGGCGCCGGAACGGTCGAAGACGACCTGGCTGAGACCGGCAGCCTTGGCCTTGGCGGCGAAGGCCACGCCGAGGGCCTTGGCGCCGGCGAGGTTGGCGTGGAGTTTCTGCTTGCGGAGCTCGGGATCGA
>DASRHD010000038.1:0-7614 GCA_035650695.1 Opitutaceae bacterium | reverse complement strand
CCACGCCGGTCGCGCCATTAAGTAGTGGAAGCAATCTTACCTCGGCCACCACGCTCAGCGGTTCCGGACTGATTCAGTCCATCACTTTCACCAATTCCACGACCGGTTCCAAGACCGCCACCCTCGTGTTTTCCGCCGGCAGCGTTCCCATCGCTGTCGCTGTTCCGGCAAGCGTCCCGGCCGGCACCACTGTCACCCCTGCCGGCACCCTCAAGCCCGCCCAGGTCATCACCACTTTAAACAATCTCAACCTGGCCGGCACCTGGGATCTCTCCGGTTCGAGCTATCGTTTCGGTCCGAAAAACGATCCCGGCATCCTCACTCTGCGCACCTCCGGCAACCTGGTCTTTAATTTCGATGCCAGCTTGAGCGACGGTTTCGATCCGTCCAATCCCGCCAGCGCTTCTTTTCCGCTATGGTCGGCCTCGATGCTGCCGGCGGGCAGCCGTTCCTGGTCTTATAATTTGATCGCCGGTGCGGACCTGACCTCGGCGGATCTCCGGCAGACCGTTGCCGGCGCGGGCTCGCTCCGCTTGGGTTATGGCGCGCCGGCTCTTCCCAGTCCGGCTTCGCCCATCACGGCACGCAGCAGCGTGGTCCCGCAGTATTATCAGGTGATCCGTACCGGCACCGGCGACATCAACGTTTTTGCCGGCCAGGACGTGCAGCTGCTTAATTCGCTGGCGACCATTTATACCGCGGGGACCCAGGCGGACCCGCTGGCTAATTTCGATCTGCCAAGCCTCGATAACGCCAGCACGGCGGTAAAAAGATTTTTCGGCTCCACGCTCATCGCCCAGACGCCGGTCTATCTCGCGCCATACAGCCTGGCTGGCGGCAATGTCACCGTTTCGGCTGGCAACGACATCGTTCACGAATTGATTGATCCTTCCACCGGCAACATCACGCCGGATTCTTCGGCCGAAATGCCAACCAACTGGCTTTACCGCCGCGGCAACGTCGGTTCCAACGGCCAGTTTCAGGCCGCCGACACCAACACCAGTGGTGCCACCCTCAATGGTGGCGAGGTGGCTTCCACCTCCTGGTGGACTGATTTCAGCAATTTCTTCGAGGGCGTCGGCGCGCTGGGCGGTGGCAATGTCACCCTGCTGGCGGGCCGGGATGTCAGGAATGTCGACGCGCTGGTGCCGACCAATGCGCGGATGACGAAGCAGCTTCCCAATGGCGACCCGCTCGCCGCGCACCAGACTCTCACCGAACTCGGCGGTGGCGACGTCACTGTGCAGGCCGGCGATGACATCGACGGCGGTGTGTATTATGTGGAGCGCGGCTCGGGCAGGATTGGCGCGCGGAACAGCATTCTCACTAATTCCACCCGGGCGGCGGTCTCCTTCGGGACGGTCAATCCCGATGCCTCCACCTGGCTGCCGACCACGCTTTTCCTCGGCCAAGGCAGTTTTGATGTCACGGCCGGGGGCGATCTGCTGCTTGGGCCGGTGGCCAATCCCTTCCTGCTGCCGCAGGGAGTCAACAACACCTATTTCGACAAAACTTATTTTTCCACTTATGCCGCGACCGATGCCGTCGATGTGTCATCTCTCACCGGCGACGTGACCTTGAAAAATGTCTCGGCCGCCGCCGCCTCAGCCTACGCCGGCGATTTGATCGGCTGGTATAATTTCAAGCTGGCGGAAAACAGCAGCAGCAACAGCAGCAGTTCACAGGCCGCCAAGCAGCCCTGGCTCGAACTGGTGGAGTCAAATGTCCTGCCCAACTCGGACTATTTCAAAACGGCCGCGGCGCTGATGCCGGCCACCCTGCACGCGGTGGCGTTTTCCGGCGATCTCAATTTGGTGGGCGACCTGATCCTGTCGCCTTCGCCCACCGGAAACGTCAGCCTGCTGGCCCAGCGCTCGATCAACGGTGTCCGGCAAAACGGATTCAATGCCGATCCCACGGTGCAGGCACCGGTCTGGGCTTCCAGCTTGATCAATCTTTCTGATGCCGATCCGAATCGCCTGCCCGGCGTCGCCAGCCCCCTGTCTTTGCCCACCCAACTGTCCAGTGCGACCGTGAACCAGCAGGTGGCCAAGTGGAACGCCACGCCCAACAATTTGTTGTCGAATTTCTCCGCTTTTTTTGCCGAATCGGGATCGTTCACGGGATCCCATGCCACGTTGCAAAGCCAGCAGGCCCTGCACGCCGACCTTCCGATCAATCTCGGCGATCCCAATTCACCGCTTGGTCCGCTCCATTACAATGATCTCAATCCCGTTCAGCTCTATGCCGGGACCGGCGACATTTCGGGCGTTACGCTGTTTGCGGGCAAAAAGGCCCGGGTTGTCGCGGGAGAGGACATCATCGACGTCGCCCTCTATATTCAGAACAACCAGGCCAATGACGTCAGCGTGGTCTCGGCTGGTCGCGACCTCGTCGCTTTCGATCCCAATTCACCCCTGCGTCTTGCGGCAGGAAATCAACTGCTTACCGGTGACGCTCAGCCTGGACCCGGCCTGGGAACACCCACCGCCGGCGACATCCAGATCGGAGGACCGGGCGCGCTCGAGGTCATGGCGGGAAGAAATTTCGATCTCGGCACCGGCGCGAGCAATTCCGATGGCACCTCGGTGGGCTTGACCAGCATCGGCCGGGCCCGGAATCCTTTTCTGCCGACATCCGATGGCGCCGGCATCACCGTCGGTGCCGGCCTCGGCGCCGCCGCGGCCAGCCTCGGTCGCAGCCCGCTCGCCCTCGGCAGTTTTATCGCCGAATTCCTGAACCCGCTGACCGGCGGCACGGAGGCGGCGCGATATCTTCCCGACCTCGGCACCCTTATGGGCCTGGCCGGTCGGAGCAACCCACAGGTCTGGGACGCCTTCAATCAGCTCCTGGCCAGTGAGGAAGAGCAGGCCGACAGCCTGGCGCTCGATGTTTTCTACCTCGTGCTGCGCGACGCCGGCCGCGACTTCAACGATCCTTCCAGCCCGGCATTCAAGAACAATTACAACAACGGTTTTGCCGCCATCGCCGCCTTATTCCCCGGCAATGCCTGGCAGGGCGACCTCTCGCTCTCTTCGCGCAACCTCAAAACTCAAAATGGCGGCGACATCAACCTGTTCGCCCCGGGCGGCGGACTTACCCTTGGCTTCCAGGTTGCCAATGCGAACCAGGTTCCGCCGGGCATTGTGACCGAGCATGGCGGCAACATTTCCATTTTCACCCAGGACAGCGTGGACATCGGCGTGCAGCGCATCTTCACCCTGCGCGGCGGCAACGAAATCATCTGGTCGTCCACCGGCAACATCGCCGCCGGCCGCTCGTCCAAGACCGTTCAAACCGCGCCGCCCACCGAGGTGTTGGTCGATCCACAGAGCGCCGATGTCAAAACCGACCTGGCCGGTCTGGCCACCGGCGGCGGTATCGGCGTGCTCGCGGCCGTGGCCGGCGTGCCGCTGGGCAATGTGGACCTGATCGCGCCGTCCGGCGCCATCGACGCGGGCGACGCCGGCATCCGCGCCACCGGCAATCTCAACATCGCCGCGGTGCAGGTGCTCAATGCCAGCAATATTCAGGCCGGTGGTCAGAGTACCGGCACGCCTGCCCCCGTGGCTGTCCCCAGCCTCGGCAGCCTCGCCTCGGTCGGGAACACCACCGCTGCGGCAACTAGCGCGGCGAGCCAGGCCGCCCGCGAACAAGCCCGCGGTCAGAGCCAGGCGCAGCAGGAATTACTGCCCTCCATCATCACCGTCGAGGTGCTCGGTTACGGCGGCGGCGACGGCTCGGACGATTCCAATCAGACAAAATAATTGTTCGCGCGAGGCACTTTGACCGTGATGCCAATGAAATCCCGCCGCAAGAAAACCCCATCTGTCTCAGGCGCAGTCCCTCTCCAGACGCGCGGGAAGGCGTGGCTTGCCGGCAAGGGCCCGGTCCTCCGCTTCGGGCTGAAGTTCGGGGCAAAAACTGCTGCAGCCTAGGGATGCTGGCCGGGTTCCTCGGCCGTTTTTGCTCGTATACCTGCTGTTGATTCTGCCTTGGCTGGGCTGGAATGAAATTTACGGCCGATACTTCCATTCGATGGCCCGAATGGCTTTTTCGAGGGCGGGTGGCCGTCGCATCTTGCGCTTCAAGGCTCCGCCAAAAGAAGAGGGCGGACTTCTCCCGCCCTCAAATCGCTCAATTTAATCAGGCGGCTGGTTGCCGGCGGGCCCGGCGCCGCACCGCCAGGCAAAGAGCGGCGGAAGCGCCCAGGATCGTGGTATAAAAACCGGGCTCGGGGATGGGCGCGAACGCCACGCCGCGGAGGACTTCGCCATAGCCGGCGGTTTCGAGCGTGTTGAACTGTTCGCTGGCGGACTGGGACAATGAGGTGAATGAGAGATTGTCGGTGATGGCCATCAGCTTGTTGGGATCAGCGCCCTGGTCGGTTGAACTGCTGATAGTTGAGGTGACGCCGAAAATGGTGACGGTCCCGTCGGCATTAACCTTGCCGGTGATGTCACGCAGGCCATCCGTGGCGGGGTCCATCGAGGCTGGGTACACTTGCCCGCTCGGGCCGTTGGCGACGCTGTATTGCGTGCCGAGGTTCAGTCCGTTCTGCAGCGTATAATCGAGGTGCCAGAGCGTGCCGTCGAAGCTCCACTTCTGCAGGCCGGAATGCGTGTCCTTGCCGTTGGTCAGATCGGCCAGCACGCCATCGCCTTCGTCGGCGACGTAAAGCGTGGTGGCATTGGCGAACCAGAGGCCGAAAGGATGGGAGACGCCGGAGGTGGAATTGGCCAGGAGGGTGGGGAAGCCGGGAAGAATGCTGAAGGTGGTGCTGCCGGCCGTGGCGGCGGTGGGCAGGGTACCGGCCGGGCCGACTTGATAGACGGTGTTGATGCCGTTGCCGCCACTGCCCTTGGTCACATAGAGCGTATTATTGAACACCGTCATGCCTCGGAAATTGTCATCCTTGCCGGATTTGTCCGCCGGATCGCCGACCTGGGTGACGGAAAAGCCGTACTGAAAACCGTTCTTGCTTCCCGGCGTACCCTGCTGGGCGCCGACCACCGTGGTATTGGGACTGCCGCCGGGCGTCGTCATCTGCACGCCGGTGTTGTTGACGATATTGGTCGGCTCCGTGCCCGAGCCATTGCCGGCGTTGCCGACCATGTAGTAATTGCCATTGGCCAGGATGGCGGCGCGGCCGTTGTTACCGCTGTAGGCATTGACCGGCGTCACCTGGATGCTGCCGTTGAGGTTCACCTGCGCCACCGCGCGCTGAAAAGTGGAAGCGACGGGGTTGCTGGGATCGACGTGGCCGGGCGTGTTGGAGTTGGAAACGTCGAGGGTGTTGGGCGCGGAGACGTAGCCCATGAAGGTAATAGAACTCCCGTCGGTCGAGAGGTTGAGCGAGAGCTCGGATTTGGAGGAGAAGCTGGTGCTAAGATTGATCCCCTGGCCGGCCAGTTCGTCGGTCACATTGGTGCTGCTGAGCCGCGTGCCGGAGGTGGAGAGTTGATCGAGATAGATGGGAGACGTCATGCCGAAACTTGGATCCGGTCCCTCATTCTGCCAGACATTGGGATAGCTGCCGTCCGCCACAGCGGTGCCTCCGCCCGGCAGGGCCTGCCCGATGGTAACGGTGGAGGCGGTCCCGGTGTAGACGCTGCGGCTCACCACCAGTTCGTTCGGGTCGAAGGCTTGGGCAAACATCGGCATGCCCGCGGCCAGCAGTGCTGCGCCGGCAAGCAATTGTTTGGAAAGGGTCGTTGGAGTGGTCTTTATCGGCATGGGTGGGTCAGGTTATGAATTGAGAGTGATGGCAAAGGGGTGGGAAGGAGGGGCTTGACCGTCTCGCTGAAAGAGATGCGCCCACCGGCGTCAACCCGTGATTCGCTCGTCACCGCGATTTCACGCGGTTCTGTGGGTTGTTGCGACGTCGTAGCCTTTTTGTAACCTGGAAAACCGGTCCGGCGGCGGGGATCGGTCCAAAAAAGGAGGCGCCCGGCTGTCTTGTATTCGTTTAATGAATACAGGACGCCGGGCGCCTGAAGCCGGAACGGCCGGGCAAATGCCGGGGCCTACGGCGCGACGCCTTTGTAGCCGAAGAGCGTGGCGACGTCGGCCGCCACCGAGGTGGCGTTGGCGTCGCTCGGTGAACTCGTCTTCAGCAGCGTCCACTCCATGAATCCGTCGTGGGCGTTGGCATTGACCGTATTGCCGGTGATCGTGCCGTAGAAACGCTGCACCGAATAGGGACCGCGCGGGGAGTTGTTATACTGGTCCTGCAGCACGACGGTGCCGGCGGGACCGGCGTCGCTGTTGTTCAGGACGAGGGTGGCGCCGCCCCAGGATTCCGTCGGAATTTCCAGCCCCATGCCCACCGGCGTGCCGGCGGGAACGAGCGCGCGGTATTGGTTGTAGGCGGTCACCGGGTCGAAATTCATATAACCGGCATCGTAGGCCATGACGTTGACCAGATTGAAGAGGCTGGCGACGGTGCGGCCGGCAAAGGGACCGTTGGGCACCTTGATCTTGAAGGCCTGGCGCTCGCGGCCGGCGTTTCCGCCCCAGAAGGAGATGACACCCGGGAAACCGGGATCGCTCTCGGTCGCGGCGGTGTAGTCCGCTCCGGTGGACCAGGCGGCGATGGCGAGGATATGGCCGGGGCCGGCGGCGTTGACCGCCTCCGCCATGGCCTGAATCGACTGCGCGTATTCCGTCACGGTCGCGGAATCCGCGCCGGTCAGCTCGAAATCGACGTCGAGTCCGTCGACGCCCATATCGAGCATGAATTTGGTCAGCGCGCTCTTGATCGGCGTGCCGGACTTTCCCGCCTCGGCGGCGAGACCGGACCAGCCATTGTAGGTCGCACCGCCGACGGAGAGGACGACCTTGCGGTTCAATTCATGCAGGATGCGTATGCTGTTCTTGATGTCCTGCGGCATGGCGGTGAAATCGAGGCCGGTGCCGCTCCAGCTGTTGGCATTGATGCCGCTCCAGCTGAAATCAGGCTGGGCAAATGCCAGCATGACATGGGTGCAAACGCCCGTGACCTCGGCGAGATTGCTCGATTGGTAAATCTGGTTGTCGGTTTTCAGGCTGCCATCGTTGTTGACCGAGGTGAACCAATTGTCGCTCCAGCTCGGATAATATCCGGTGAAGTAGCGGCCGCTTTGGTCCGCCTTGAGCCCGAGCGTCAAGCCGCCCGACTGGGTGGCCGACGTCGTGGCGGCGACGGTGGCGGAGAAGGCGGAGTTGCCGGCGGCGTTGTCGGCGCGCACGGCGTAGGTGTGGGTGGAACTGGCGGCCAGGCCGGTCTGGACATAGGGGTTGGCGGCATTGGTCACGGTGGCGCCGTCAACTTGGAGGTCGTAACTGGTCGCGCCGTTGGAGTTATTCCAGGTCACGGTGATCTGGTTGGCGCCGTTGGCCGTGGCGGTGAGGCCGGTGGGCACGGGCGGAATCGTGGCCACGGCTTGGGTGGTAGCGGAGACGGGGGCACTGAAGGCGGAGTCGCCCACGGAGTTGTCCGCCCGCACGGCATAGGTGTGGGTGGAGTTGGCCGCCAAGCCGGTCTGGAGATAGGGGCTGGTGACGTTGGTCTTGGTCACGCCGTCGACTTGGAGGTCGTAGCTGGTCGCTCCGTTGGAGTTATTCCAGGTCACG
>DASRHD010000037.1:0-2822 GCA_035650695.1 Opitutaceae bacterium | reverse complement strand
GTGATGGCCGCCGCTGCTGCCCCGCTGCCGCAGCCGGATTTCGCCCAGCGGCAGATCCGCGTCGTCCACCGCC
Organism: Opitutaceae bacterium; assembly: GCA_035650695.1. GTDB lineage: Bacteria > Verrucomicrobiota > Verrucomicrobiia > Opitutales > Opitutaceae > DASRHD01. The sequence continues at coordinate 2,749 of DASRHD010000037.1, read as the reverse complement.
ACCAGCAATTTTTCGAGCGGCACCCGGTAAAAAGCCGCCAAGGCTCCCACCGCTTCGCCGCTGCTGTTCATGAACGTCTGCGGCTGTGCCAGCAACAATGAATGGCCCTGCCATTCCACCCGCGCCACGCTGGCCTGGAACTTTTTTTCCAGCTTCCAAGCGGCCCGCCAGCGTTCCGCCAGGCGGTCCAGCAACTGAAACCCGACATTGTGCCGCGTTCGCGCGTAACGGGCGCCCGGGTTTCCCAAGCCCACGATGAGATGCGCATTCTCCATGGCCGGGGCGGGCAACGCCTGCCGGCCTGCTGCGACCGGCGGCGCGCAAAATTACTTCTTCTTTTCGGCCTTTTTCTCGGCGGGCTTTTCCGCGGCGGCGGCCTTGTCGCCGGCCTTCGCGGCGGGAGCTTTCTCGCCGGCTTTGCCTGCGGCCGGAGCCGCGCCTTCGGCGCCGTCTTCCTTCTTCTCTTTGATCATCTCGACGTCCGCCGCACCGCCCGCCGTGGCTTCCGCAGCCGCCGTTTCCGCGGCTTCCGTCACCGGAGCGGCGACGGCAATGACCGAGATGTGCTTGTCGCCGAGAACCTCGACGCCCGCCGGGGGTTTGATGTCGCCAATGTGAATGGCCTGGCCGATTTCCAGGTTGCTGACGTCCAGCGTGATTATTTCCGGCAAATCCTTGGGCAAAGCGCGCACCTTGATCTTGAACAACACGTGTTCCAGCACGCCGCCGCTGTTTTTGACGCCTGCGGCTTCACCGGTGCTTTCGACAGGCACCATGATGGTGACCTTCTCGTTTTCCTGCACTTCGTGGAAATCGACGTGCAACATGGCGCCGCTCAAGGCGTGGTGCTGGACTTCCTGCACGAGCGCAAGGCGCTTGGGCCGCTGATCGTCCTTCACGGCCAGGTCGACCAGCACGTTTTCGGAGACGGAATGGTGGATGAGGTTCTTGAGTTCGGTCTCGTCCACTTCGAGGTTTTGCGGCGTCTTTTCACGCCCGTAGATGACCGCCGGAATCCGGCCGCCGGTCCGCAGTTTCTTCACTCCACCGCGCCGCGCGAGCGTCCGGGGAAAAGCCGTTAATGCTACTGATTTCATGTTGTCACTGTTCCGGCGTTTTTACGGCGCCCATTAGCTGGTGCGCCCGCCTTTAAATTCAAAAAGCGAAGTAACGGATGAATTCGTGTTGATTCGCCGGATGGCCTCACCCAGGAGGCCGGCCACCGACAACGTCGTCAATTTCAACCCGTCAATCGCAGGGCGAAGGACAGTATCAGTTGTGATTAGTTCGTCAATAACTGATTTCTTCAATCTTTGGACCCCTAATTCGTTCAAAATCGCGTGGGAAACGCAGGCCAAGATGCTTTTGGCCCCCTTTTTCTTCAACTCCTCGGCGGCGGTCGTCAGGGTGCCGGCCGTCTCGGTAAGATCATCCACCATAAGGACGTTCTTCCCCCGAATCTCGCCGATGACGGTCATGGACTCGATTTCCCGGGCATTTTTCCGCCGTTTGGCCACAATGGCCAGGCCCGCTTCGAGGACCTGGGAATAGGCGTGCGCCATTTTCAATCCGCCCACGTCCGGGCTGACCACGACGAGGTTGGGGATCTTCTTTTTCTTCAAATACTCGTACATGACCGGCGCGGCGTACAAGTGATCCACCGGGATGTCGAAGAAGCCCTGGATTTGCTGGGCGTGCAGGTCCATCGTCAAAATGCGGTTGGCCCCGGCGGCCACGAGGAGGTTGGCCACGAGCTTGGCGGTGATGGGGACGCGCGGCTGGTCCTTGCGGTCCTGGCGGGCGTAACCGTAAAAGGGCAGCACGGTCGTGATCCGCGTGGCGCTCGCGCGCCGCAACGCATCCATCATGATGAACATCTCCATCAAATGATGGTTGGTCGGGGGCGAGGTCGACTGCAGGATGAAGACGTCCTCGCCGCGGACGTTTTCCTCGATTTTGACGAAGGTCTCGCCGTCGGGAAAGGCTTCGACAGAACATTTGCCCAGCTCGATCCCAATGTAATCACAAATGGACCTGGCCAGGGGCTGATTCGAGGTGCCGCTGAATATTTTCACAATGCGAAATTCGCCGTCTGAAAACGAAGCAAAAGCCGCCCACTGCGGGCGGCTTCCGCGCAAACAAGGTTTGCCCAATCTAACAGCGATGAAATGCTGCGCAAGCTCAAAGCGTTTAGCCGAGCAAGACAGGTGGCCAGTGATTGGCGGTGGGTCGCGCTGAACGCACGAACGAGGAAGGGCAGATGATGGAAAAATTGATTGTTTACGGCGCGCGCGCCTTGAGGCGACGCCGAAACGGTCCTTGTATATTGCTGGTTTTAACGCTAACTTAACGGGGTCTGGAGACACATAAGGGAATCTCATGAAAGGTCTTTATCCGAAACTTCGGAATCTGCCCTTTGCAGCGATGGTCAGCCTTATTCTCGGCGCTGCGGTTTGGGAGGCGAGGCCAGCGGAGTTCATCGGCCCGGCGGTGGCCCATGATTTTCTGGATCGCTGGTATTACCGGGACACGAATCAGGTGGACCGAATTCGTTTTTGCGGCGGGCTATTCATTGGACTGGGAGCCAAAGGCCTGCTGTTGACCTCCCCGGACGGCATCACTTGGACACGGCAAATTACGGGGACAACCGCGCAACTTAATGGAGCGGCGTGCGGGAGGGTGATGAGTTTGCCCCCGAACCCGCCAGTGCTGCAATATGTCGTTGTCGGAGCTGCGGGAACAATTCTGA
>DASRHD010000036.1:0-15332 GCA_035650695.1 Opitutaceae bacterium | reverse complement strand
CCCGGCGGGGCGGGGACGAGCGCTGGCCGCACCTCCTGTTTTACGGTCACTACGACGTCCAGCCGCCGGATCCGCTCGACCTGTGGACGACGCCGCCGTTCGAGCCGGTGGAGCGGAATGGGCGGCTCTACGGCCGCGGTGCGGCGGACAACAAGGGGCCGTTGATGACGCACCTCGCCGCGGTCGCGCAATTGCTGGAGAAAAATCCACGGCTGCCGCTGCGCCTGACCTTTCTGATCGAGGGCGAGGAGGAGATGGGCAGCCCGAGCTTCCCCGAATTTCTGAAGGCGCGCCGGGACGAGCTGCGGCGGGCGGATTTTGTCTTTCTCTCCGACACCGGCAGCCCGAACGGGCAGCAGCTGGTCGTGACCTGCGGCCTGCGCGGCCTGGTCCTGTGCGACCTGGAGGTGACGGGCGCGAAAACCGACCTCCATTCCGGACTGCACGGCGGTGTATTGAGAAACCCAATACAAGCGTTGGCCGAGCTTTGCGCCACCCTGCACACGCCGGACGGGCGGGTGAACATCCCGGGTTTTTATGACGATGTCGTCCCGGCCGAGCCGTGGGAGCGGGAGGAGCTGCAAAAGCTCGGCGGCGACATCGAACAGTACCGGCGGTTTCTCGGCATCCCCGCCTTCCACACCCCGCCGGGCTACACCCCGTTTGAGGCCGTCCGATTTCAGCCCACGCTGGAATTCAACGGCATCGGCGGCGGCTACCAGGGGGAGGGGACAAAAACGGTGATTCCGAGCAAGGCCTTCGTGAAGATCAGCTGCCGCCTCGTGCCGAACCAGCAGCCGGAAAAAATCCGTCCGCTGCTTTACCGGGCCATCCGCGAGCGCATGCCCTCGGATGTGACCTTCCGCCTCACCGACCAGCACCAGGGGGTGCCCTACGTCGTGATTCCGCCGGGCCGGCCAAACACGCCGCGCGATCAGCCGCCGGTGCTGGCGCGGGCCTTTCGCGCCACCGATGCGGCCGTGGCCGAGGTTTTCGGCCGGCCTCCCCTTTATTTGCGCGAGGGGGGCAGCGTGCCGATCATCGCCGATATCAAGCGCGTGCTTGGACTGGATTCAGTGATGCTCGGCCTTTTCCTCCCCGAGGACAATCTCCACGCCCCGAACGAGAGCTTCGACCTGGGCGTGATGCGCAAGGGCATGTCCGTCTCGCAGAAGATGCTCACCGCGCTGGCCGGCGGTTGACGAAGGGGGCAACAAAAAGCCCCGGAAGGAACTCCGGGGCCGGGCTACAAAATTTTCGTGCGGCTTACATGCCGGTCGGTGTGGCCGGGGCGGGAGCGGCGCCGGCGGCCGGCATGTCGCCCGCGTCCTTCTTCACATCGAGATCGACGCGGCGATCCTTGGCCATCTGGTCCTCGGAGCCGTTTTTGACCGCTTCCAGGCTGCCCTTGGAAAGGGTCTCGAGGCGGTCGGCGGAGATGCCGGCCTTGACTAGATAATTCTTCACGCTCTGCGCGCGGCGGTCGCCCAGCGCCATGTTGTACTCATCGGCGCCGCGCCAGTCGCAATGACCTTCGAGAAGGAGCTTCTTCGTCGGGTTGTCATTGAGATATTTCACCGCATCGAGCAGCTTCTGCCGCTCACCGGCCTTGATCGCGGACTGGTCGAAATCGAAATAAACGGTGGGAAGCAGGCCGGCGATGACGTTGCCCTTGTCGATCGCGCCTTCCGGCAGCCGTTGCTGCAGGCCGGCGGCGGAGCTGTCGGTCGTGCCGACGTTCTCGGTGTTGAGCGAGGAGGCCCCGTTCGGGCCCAATACGGTCTGATCGGGCGTCGGGCGCTTGGTTTTGGTGGTGCAGCCGGCGAGCAGCACGACGGCACCGAGGAGGGCGAGGCAAAGTTTCGGGAAGGAATGCTTCATGTGGGACGGAGATTTTGTGTTATTGAGCAAAGGCGTTGGCACGGCAAGGATTTATTGACCAATCTTCACCGTGCCAAACGCCCGTCCGCCACCTTGCTATCTTTTCGACAACGGTTCGCTGCGCGCCGCCTCCACCCTCAGTTTGCGCCGGATCGCCACCTGGCTCCAGGCGCGGCTGCCGGCGGCGGAGGTGCGCCCGGCATCACTGCTTCATTCCAGCGCCGTCGATCCGGCCGAGCTGGGCGGCCGGCCGGCGGAGCTGCTCTTGCCGGCGCTGGAGGCGGCCCTGGTCCGCGGTGAAAGCGATTTCGTGCTCCTGCCGCTTTTTTTCGGGCCGAGCGCGGCGTTGACGATCTACCTGCCGGAACGGCTGCAGGCGCTGCGGAAGAAATTTCCCGCATTGCAGGCGCGCGTGGCGCGCGGGCTGGTCGACACCCGGGCGCCGGGCGACCGGCGCATCGCCAGGATTTTGGCCGACGGTGTGCGGCGCGCGGTGGTGGCGGCGGGCTGGCGCCGGCCGCGGGTGGTGCTGGCGGACCATGGCAGTCCGGAGCCCGGGGTCACGGCGGTGAGGGATTTTCTGGGCGGCCAGTTGCGCGTACTGTTGGAAGACGAAGTGGCGGCGGTGGCGGTGGCCTCGATGGAGCTCCGGCCGGGGCCGGAATACGCCTTCGGCGCGCCGCTGCTGGCTGACCTGTTGCGCAGCGAGGTTTTCGGGCCGGGCGAGGTGGTGGTGGCACTGCAGTTCTTGTCCCCCGGCCGCCATGCCGGCCCGAACGGGGACGTGGTGGAAATTTGCGCGGCGGCGGAACGCTTTCGCCGCGGTTTGCGCATCCGGCTGACCGGACTGGTGGGCGAGGACGAGCGGCTCGCCGACCTCCTGGCGGACCGCTACCGCGAAGCGGCGGGGTGAGGGCGCCTCAGAGCAGGGCTTTTTTCGGCTCGATCAAACCGACCTCGAGGGCGTAGCGGGTGAGGCTGGCGACATCGTGGAGGTTCAGCTTGCGCATCAGATTGGTGCGGTGGTTGTCCACCGTCTTCACGCTGATGCCGAGCTTGGAGGCAATTTCCTTCGTGCTGTGGCTTTCCGCCACCAGCTGGAGGATTTCGCGCTCGCGGTCGGTGAGAAAATCGGCGGTGGCGCTGGCGCTGGGATTGGCCACGACATTGCGGAGGAGGGCGGCCACGGCCGGTCCGAAATAAGTGCCGCCGTTGGCCACGGTTTCCAGGCCCTTCTTGAATTCGATCAGGCCGGCGGTTTTTTCGACAAAGCCGTGGGCGCCGGCCTCGAGCATTTCGCGCACGAGCACGGGGTTCTCATGGCCGGAAAATACCAGGACGCGGACGTTTTTGAGCTGTTTGTTGAGGCGGCGGAGGAGGTCGACGCCGTTGAGCCCGGGGAGCTTGGCATCGAGCACGAGCAGATCGGGTTTCACCTCGACGCACAGATTGTAGGCGCTCTGGCCGTCGCCGCTCTCGCCCACCAGCTTGTAATTCGGATCCGTGCGCAGGATCTCCACCAGCATTTCGCGAATGGCGGTCTGGTCTTCGATGATGACAAGTCGCTTCATGCGGCTAAATTAAATGTAGCAGTATCCGAAATAGATAAAGGCATAAATAATAAAATTTTCGCTGGTGCAAGCTGTTAGGATTTTACTGCGGCAGACTGGCTTCCGGTGCGCGGCGCCGGCGGCGGCCGCGGCATTTTTGCTGCTTGGTTGCGCGAGCGAGCCGGCGGAGGAGACGAAGACCCCGCCGACGGCGGATGTGGGGAAGTTGCAGGCCTGGTATGACACGGAAATGCTGGCCAATCGGGCCCCGGGACGGAGCGCGGCGGCCGGCGCCGGCACCTCCATGCTGCCGATTTATGGCGATAACACCATGCTGGTGATCAGCGCCGTCCCCTATGATTCCCTCCAGACCGGCATGACCGTGGCCTACCACAACCGGCGCGGCGTCGAGGTGGTGCACAAGCTGGTGGAAAAGCTTTCGCACGGCTGGCGGGTGGAGGGACTGAACAACGACGAGGAGGATCCCGAGCTGGTCACCCCCCAAAACCTGATCGGGGTCGTGTATGCGACGCTCAACTACGGGGACGACGGGGACGATTAGCCGCCCTAAGCCCCGCCCGCTGCGGCCCGGCGGCATTTTCATGGATTTTTGACCCGGCCTCGGCGCCTGGTGGGTTGGCCGGGACTCGAACCCGGAACCAACAACTTAAAAGGATGCTGCTCTACCATTGAGCTACCAACCCCCAGTCGGAGATAGCGGAAATAGATTTCAGCCCTCCCCACTGGCAAGGATTTTTTGCGCGCGGAACATTTCTTGCGAAAAGCCGGGCTTTGGTTAAAACCTCGGTCCGTCCAACGACGTCATATCCTGTTGTTGGTCCGTTTCATGAACGCAGCTAACTTTTCAAATAAAACCGTGGGAACAATTCGAGCTTACGCGCATCAGAGCCAGAGTGACGGCCTGTCGATGAAAGCCCAAGAAGTTGCCCTCGATCAAACCCTTGTCGCCCGCTTCAAAAGCGGCGATGAGTCCGCCTTCAACGAAATGGTCACCCGCTATTGGGGCCGGATCTATTCCATGGTCCTCCATTTGCTGCGGAACCAGCAGGACGCGGAGGAGGTGACGCAGGACGCCTTCATCCGCGCCCACCGCGGCCTGGCCAACTTCCGCGGCGAATCCGCCTTTTCCACCTGGCTCTACCAGATCGCGACCAATCTCGCCCGCAACCGTTACTGGTATTGGTGGCGCCGCAAGCGCGACCGCACCGTGTCGATCGACCAGCCGATCGGGGCGGATAACGAGACGCCGCTCTCCGAGATTTTTGCCGCCGAGCTGGAGACCCCGGAGGACGCCACCGTTACCCAGGAGTTCGTTTCCCGCATCGCCGAGGGCATGGAAAAACTCAGCCCGAAGCACCGCGAAATTTTAATCCTGCGCAACGTCAAGAACCTGTCGTATGAAGAAATCGCCGAGATTCTCGGCATCTCCGTCGGCACCGTCAAAAGCCGCATCGCCCGCGCTCGCGAGAGCCTCCGGGCCAAACTTGGGGAGGACTTCGCATGAAAGAGTCGCGCTTTATCGAGTTGCTCAACCTCTACATCGACCAGCAGATTTCGCCGGCGGAGGCGGAAGAGCTGGAAAAGGAGATCGCCCGCAGCCCCGCCCATTACCGCACTTATTTGCAATACTGCCGCATGCACCGGGCCTGCGTCGTGCTTTTCGAGAATTTTCAGGTTCCGGCTGCGCCCCTCGCCCAGGCCATGGATCAGGCTGACGGCAAGGTCACGGCCTTCCCCGAGCGGCGTTTCCGGGTTCGGCGCGCGATGAACGCCGCCGGCCTGGCGGTGGCGGCTGCCTGCGTCGCCCTGGTCGTGGTCACGCAGGTGAACCAGCAGGTTGCTTCCACCCCCCCCGCGGCCAAGCCCGCCGCCAGTGAGGTGGTGCAGATCAACGTGCCGGCCGAATCGTTCCGCACCGCCGCGGCAGACGCGCCGGCCCGTTCCCCGGAGTTCCGCACCGTTTTCACCGCCCGCAAAATCTATCCCGCCCAGAATCGCGTCGCGATCGATCCCTCGCGGATGGACTGGATGAACCGCATCGAATTTTCGCCCATGAGGACGGTTTCGGACCAGCCGGTGGTGTTCAGCTCGCCGTCCGCCTCGCCCTCGACCGGCTTGAGTTTCCAGCAGGTCCGCAACAGCGGCCAGACGGCGGTGGAGATGACCGCCTTCAAGTTCGAACACTGAGGCCGTTTAGCCGCTGAGGGCTTTTTTCACCAACGCCTCGGTCGTGGCCTTGCCCCCCAGGGCAAGCGCGGCGCGGCGCACCGCCTGATCGGCATCGGCCGCCTTGTAACCGAGCGCAGTCAAAGCCATGACCGCATCGTGCTGGCGGCTGTCGGGCAGCGCCGCTGTCTCGGCCGGAACGATCCCGCTGCCGACGCTCGCGCCCGCGGCCGGCGCACCGAGCTTGCCCTTGAGCTCCACCACCAGGCGCTCGGCGGTTTTTTTGCCGATGCCCGGGCATTTCGCCAGGGTGCCGACATCGCCGGCCCGGATGGCATTTTCCAGCAACGGCAAGGACAGCCGGCTCATGATGGTGAGCGCGCCTTTCGGCCCCACGCCGGTGACATGTTCGATCAGCAAGCGGAAAAAATCGCGCTCCTCGGTGGTGGCAAAGCCGTAGAGCGTCTGGGCGTCCTCACGATAGACGACGAGGGTGTGGAGCTTTACCTGGGCGCCGGTGGCGGGAAGTTTTTCCGCGGTCGTCAGCGGGATGTTCACCTCGTAGCCGAGGCCGTTGAGCTCGATCACGGCGCGCAGCGGCGAGGCGGCGGCCAGCGTGCCCTGGAGCGATGTGATCATTTCAATCCCAGCACGTCCTGCATGTCGTAGACCCCGGCCGGGCGGCCGGCCAGCCATTGCGCCGCGCGCAGCGCGCCGCGCGCAAAAATACTGCGGTCGGACGCCTTGTGGGTGAGTTCGAGGCGCTCGCCGAGGGCGGCAAACATCACGGTGTGTTCGCCGACGACGTCGCCGCCGCGGAGCGAATGGACGCCGACTTCGCGGGGGGTCCGTTCGCCGGGCAGGCCGGAGCGGCCATGGCGGACGGCGCTGGTGTTGAGCTTGCGCTCCTCCAGGATGATTTCGAGCAGGCGGGCGGCGGTCCCGCTCGGCGCATCCTTCTTAAACCGGTGATGCATCTCGATCACTTCCGCGTCGTAATTGGCGTCGAGCACGCGCGCCGCCTGCCGGGTGAGGGCAAAGAGCAGATTCACGCCGATGGAAAAATTTCCCGTCCAGACGCAGGGCACGCGGGCGGCGAGGGCGAGGAGTTTTTTCTTTTCCGCGGCCTCGTGCCCGGTGGTGCCGATGACCACCGGCTTGCGGTGGGCGGCGGCCAGCTCGAGGACCCGGGCGGTGGCGGCCGGAGAGCTGAAATCGACGATGGCGTCGCCGCCCGCCGGAAGGGCGGTGGCGAGATCGTCGCCCGCGTCAACCGCGGCGCCGATCGCGACATCCACCTCGGCCGCGGCGGCGGCGACGGCCCGGCCCATGCGGCCCTTGGCGCCGTGAAGAATAATGGTGAAGGCCATGACGGATTATTTTTCCCAATCGGCGAGGACGCCGGTGAGGGCTTTCAGGTTGGCTGCGCTCATCTCGCAGAGCGGCAGGCGCACCTCAGGCGAGCCGATCACGCCGGCCCGGGCCAGCGCGACCTTGACCGGAACGGGGTTGGGTTCGATGAACAGCGCCTTGAAAAGTGGATAGAGCTGCTGGTGCAGCTTGGTGGCCCGGGCATAATCGTTCGCCCCCGCCAGCTTCACCAGCCGGCCGATCTCGCGCGGGAGGAGATTCGATGCCACACTGATCACGCCTTCCGCCCCGGCGGCCATGAAGGGGAGGGTGAGCGAATCGTCGCCGCTCAAGACCGTCAGATCACGGCCGAGCGCGCGCTTGAGCTGGTCGACCCGGTCGACCGAACCGCCGGCCTCCTTGATGTAACGGACATGTGGATACTTGGCGCGCAGACGCTCCACCACGCCGACGCCGATCTCAACCCCGCAGCGCCCGGGAATGGAATAAAGCACGATCGGCCGGTCGGTGGTCTCGGCCAGCGCGGAAAAATGGCGGAAAAGACCTTCCTGGCTCGGCTTGTTGTAGTACGGCGCCACGATCAGCATGGCATCGGCGCCGGCCTCGTGGGACAGCCGGGTCAGCTCGATCGCCTCCTGGGTCGCGTTCGAGCCGGTCCCGGCCAGCACCGGCACGCGTCCGCGGGCGGCGGCGATCACCGCCCGGATGACTTCCATGTGCTCCTCATGCGAAAGGGTGGGCGATTCACCGGTGGTTCCCACCGGCACCAGGCCGTCAATTCCCCCTTTAATCTGGAAATCAACCAGCTTGGCCAGGTCGTCGTAAGCGACCTCGCCGTTGCGAAAGGGCGTGACCAACGCGGTGATGGCGCCTGTGAGGGGACGGAGCTTCATGGAAAACCGTGTCAAAAAATGTCTTGGGCTACAAACAGACCTTGCCCAACAAAGCACACCTGCTTACAAAATCCACCTTGTTTTTAAGCTGGCTGACAACTTTTTGATGAATATCGAAATCTTCAACGACCTCCTCAAGCTCGCCGTCGACAGCGGCGCCAGCGACATCATCATCAAGTCAAACAAACCGGGCTACGTCCGCCTCGGCGGGCGGCTCAAGCCGGTGGACATGGATCCGTTCACCGGAGCCGAGGTGCAGGAGTTCGTCGACCTCAAGGTCCCGCGCGTCTTCAAGCAGCAGTGGGAAGCCGACGGACAGATCGACTTCGCCTACACCGCCGACGGCATCGGCCGCTTTCGTGTCAACGCCTTCCAGCAACGCGGCACCACCAGCATCGTTTTCCGCCACGTCAAAAGCCGCGTGCCTTCCTTCGACGAGCTCAATCTCATGGCTGAACCGTTGATCAAGCTTTCCCAGGCGAAGGATGGAATCCTGCTGATTTGCGGCGCCACCGGTTCGGGCAAAAGCTCGACCATGGCGGCCATGCTCGGCTGGGTGAACCAGCATCTCGACCGCCACATCGTCACCATCGAGGACCCGATCGAATTCACCTTTCAGGACGACAAATCGGTTTTCAACCAGCGCGAGATCGGCCTCGACGTGCCGGACTTCGCCGCCGCCATCAAATCCGTCCTTCGGCAAAATCCCGACATCATTCTCATCGGTGAGATGCGCGACCGCATCACCTTCGAGACGGCCATTTCCGCCGCCGAAACCGGCCATCTTGTGCTCTCGACGATGCACGCATCCACCGTGCAGCAGTCGATCACCCGCCTCTTCGAATTTTTCCCGCCAGAGCAGCAGGTGCAGGCGCGCCGCCAGATCGCCGGCTCCCTCCGCGGCATCATCTGCCAGCGCCTGATCGCCGCCCTCGAGGGCGGCGGCCGCGTGCCCAGCCTGGAGATTCTTCAGGCCGATCCGGTGGTGCGAAATCTCATTCTCGAAGGACAGTTCGAGAAGATCCAGGGCCTGCTCGAGTCCGGCCTCGACTCCGGCAACATGTCCTTCAACCAGGATCTCTACCGCCTGATCAAGGCGGGCAAGATCAGCAAGACCGACGGTCTAAAGTTCTCGCCCAACCCGCAGGCGCTGGAAATGAACCTGAAGGGAATTTTCCTCAAAACCTGAGCCGGCCGCCCGTTGCTTTTGGATCGTTTCCGGCGCTGCTTTCTGGTTGAAACCCCACGCCGAAAACCGCTGGCAGCGGAAAGGAACGCACCATGCATGATCAATCTGGAGCAGATGATTCCGCGGCCGATCGCGGATCGTGTTCCCATCCGCAGGCAAAGGAAATTCTGATCTGCGGGTCGCCGGTCACGTATTGCCCGGATTGCAACACCACCTGGCCGGTAAGCAGCGACACGGATCTCAACCACTGGCAAGAGCCCAGCAAGTGATCCCGGGTATATCCTGACAAGTCACGCTAACCTTGAAGCCATATGCGCTGGTCCGTTTTTCCTTTTTGCCTCTGGCTGCCGGTGGTTTCTCTGGTGGCCGCCGGCAATAATGGCGGCAGTCTGTCACCGCTTGACGCGGCGCAGCATGATTTGCAGGCGGTGCAGGCCGGCAGCGAGGAGGCCCGGTTCGGCGACGCAGTCAAACCCGCCGCGCCTGCCGTTCCGGCCGACGCCATGAGCCTGCACACCGGTGCGGCTACGCCGCCGCCTTCCGCCGTCCTGACGCCGCAAAAGCCGAAGGACGACAAGAGCCATTGGCTGCTCGATGCGGTCGACGCGCAAAAAAAATCGCCGGGCGCGCTTCTGGACGACAATCTTTTCGTTACCGACGCCGCTTCTTCCCTGGCCGAGACACCAGATTCCGCCGCCGTTGCGGCGCCGGCAAAGGCTGAACCGCCTCCGCCGGTCGTCTCCAATCCGCTGACACCATTCTTGAACCAATGGATGACGCCGCAGGATTATACGTTGCTCGCGCGCCCGGCGCCAACCGGTCCGTTGCCGGCGGCGGGCGCGCCGTCCGATCCGGCCAATGATTTTGCGCGGCCGGGCGAGGGGTTGATTTCCGGCGGATTGACCGGCGCGCTGAACGCGGTGTCTCCGGCCGGGCCTGACCCGAAAGCCAACCCCTATCTGGCGGGCATAACCGATTTTTCACTGCCACCCGCCGGACCGGTGCTGCCGCCCGTTCCCCCGCCGGGCGGGTCTCCCGCGGTGGCTCCCATTTCGCCGGCCCCGGCGGCCACGCCGGCCCCTTTTGCGCCTTCGGACGACAACGAAAAATATTTTCCGCAGTTAAAGAACCGCTTTTAGGGCTTGGTTTTTTAAACCGCCGGCGATTAAACGGGTCCTTTTCCCATGGCACTCGCATTTCTTTTCGCCGGTCAAGGCGCTCAAAAAGTCGGCATGGGCCGCACCCTCAGCGAGCAATCGCCCGCGGCCCGCGCGCTTTACGATCAGGCTAATTCTCTGCTGGGCTGGGACTTGGCCAAGGTGAGCTTCGACGGGCCGGAGGCCGCGCTGACCGAGACGAAGGTCTGCCAGCCGGCGCTTTTTGTTCATGGCCTGGCGGTTCTGGCCGCGCTGCACGAGCAAAACAAGGTGCCGGCGGGCGAGCCGCAGTTTGCCCTCGGGCTCTCGCTCGGCGAGCTCACCGCCCTGGCTGCCGCCGGGGTTTTTGATTTTGCCACCGGCCTGCGCATCGTGGCCGAGCGCGCCCGGCTGATGCAGCAGGCCTGCGAGCAGACCAGCGGGGGCATGGCCGCGATCATGGGCGAGGAGCGGGCCAAAGTCGCCGAGCTTTGCCGGGAATTCGACATCGAGGCGGCGAATTTCAACGGTCCGGGGCAAATCATCGTTTCCGGCGAGAAGGCCCGCGTCGCCGCCGCCGTGGTCGCGGCCAAATCGCGCGGCATCCGCAAGGTCGTGCCGCTGAACGTCGCCGGCGCCTACCACAGCCGGCTGATGGAGCCGGCGCGCGCCGCCTTTGCCGCTTTTCTGGAAAACATTCCTTTCGCCGCGCCGCGCTTCACTGTTTTCACCAATACCACCGGCGAGGCGGTGAGCGATCCCGCGGCGATCAAGGCCGCACTGGCCAAACAGATCGTCTCATCCGTGCTCTGGGAGGACTGCATGCGCCACGCCGCCGCGGCGGGCGCGGCCGCGTTCTGGGAACTCGGCCCCGGTGGCGTTCTCGCCGGTCTGGCCCGCCGCACCGAAAAGGCCTGGGTGGTGAAAAACTTCTCCGAGTTTGCCGATCTCGCCGCCGCCTGATTCATTCCACCGCGCCGCATGGACGTTTCCCTTACACGCAATTTTTGCATCATCGCCCACGTCGACCACGGCAAGACCACGCTCTCCGACCGCCTGCTCGAGCACACCCACACGGTGGAGCAGCGCGTCATGACCGACCAGCATCTCGACGCCATGGATCTGGAGAAGGAGCGCGGCATCACGATCAAGTCGCATCCGGTGACCATGACCTACCGCGCCAAGGACGGCCGCGCCTACAAGCTCAACCTCATGGACACGCCGGGGCACGTGGATTTTTCCTACGAGGTCTCGCGCAGCCTGGCCGCCTGCGAAGGTGCGGTGCTGCTGGTCGACGCCGCCCAAGGCGTCGAAGCCCAGACCGTGGCCAATGCCCACCTGGCGTTTTCCCAGAACCTCAAGGTCATTCCGGTGATCAACAAGATCGACCTGCCCAGCGCCAATCTCGAGCTTTGCCTGCGCCAGCTCGAGGACATTCTCGCCATTCCCGGCGAGGAAACCATTCTCGCCAGCGGCAAGGCCGGCATCGGCATCACCGAAATCCTCGAGGCCGTCGTCCACCGCGTTCCGCCGCCCCGCTGGGCCGATTATCCCGCGACCCGCACCCTCGTCTTCGATTCGCTCTACGACTCCTATCGCGGCGTCATCGCCTACATCCGGGTGTTTTCCGGCAGCCTCAAGGCCGGCGAGCAGCTGATGCTGATGAGTTCCGGCCTCAAATCCGAAATCAAGGAGGTCGGCGTCTTTCGCCCGAAGATGGAGCGGATCGGCCAGCTTTCCGCCGGCGACGTGGGCTACGTCGTTTCCAGCATCAAGAACACGGCCGAAATCAAGACCGGCGACACCCTCACGCTTGCCTCCAAGCCCGCCGCGCAGATGCTGCCCGGCTACAAGGAGGTGCGACCGATGGTCTTTTGCGGTCTCTATCCGCTGGAAACCTCCGATTACGAGAAACTCAAGGCCGCGCTCGGCCGCCTGCGCCTCAACGATGCCGCCTTCGTCTATCAGTCGGAAAGTTCGGTTGCCCTCGGCTTCGGCTTCCGCTGCGGCTTCCTCGGGCTGCTCCACATGGAGATCATTCAGGAACGCATCCGCCGCGAGCACAGCGTGGATATCATTTCGACCTATCCGAGCGTCGTCTACCGCCTGAAAAAAGTCGGCGGCGAGGCGATCGAGGTCGACAACCCCGTCAACATGCCCGATCCCTCCAGCATCGCGGAGATCGCCGAGCCCACCATCCGCGCCTCCATCCATATTCCCAATGATGCGATGGGCGACATGCTCGCCCTCATCATGGAAAAGCGGGGCATCGTCGAGCACACGGATACGCTCGACACCTCCCGGGTCATGCTCCATTGCGTCCTGCCGCTGAATGAAATTCTTGTCGATTTCAATGACCGGCTTAAAAGCATCACCCACGGCTACGGTTCGATGGATTACGAGCTGGGCGACTACCTGCCGTCCGACCTCGTGAAGATGGACATCCTGATCAACGGCGATCCGGTCGATGCCTTTGCCACCATCGTCCACCAGATCAAGGCGGAATCGAAGGGCCGCGAGCTCTGCGAGAAGCTCGCCGAGATCATTCCGCCGCAGATGTTCAAGGTCGCGATCCAGGCAGCGATTGGCGGCAAGATCATCGCCCGCGAGAACGTCCGCATGCTGCGCAAGGACGTCACCGCCAAGTGCTACGGCGGCGACATCTCCCGCAAGCGCAAGCTCCTCGAAAAGCAGAAGGAAGGCAAAAAGAAGATGAAGCAGATCGGGAAGATTTCCATTCCGCCGGACGCCTTCATCCAGGTGTTGAAAAATTAAAGCCGAGGAATCCCGTGTTCGGATTATTTGACTCGCCGGAAAAAAAGATGCGCACCAGCGCCGAGCATTGGCTGGAGACGGCGGAAAAGGTTTATCACCACCGGCGCGACCAGCTGGCTCCCGCCGATCTTGCCGTGCTGGAAAAGGGGATGGCGGAGCTTCGCTTCAAGCTCAAGGAGCGCGCCGAGGCGGCCAAGCTCAAGCTCAGCATCGAGGCGCTTGAGCCGGTGCTGCGGCGCACCGGCGGAAAAATTTATCCGAAAGGCGAGCTGGCCGAGTGGGTGGAGTTTTTTCTCGTCGCCGGCATCGTGCTCCTCGGTCTGCGCACCTATTTCGTGACGAATTTTCAGATTCCCACGAATTCGATGTGGCCCAGCTACCATGGGATGAAAGCCCAGATCTATTCATCGCCCCGGGAGGCGCCCGGTCCGCTGTACAGGGCGATCCGCTTTCTCACCCTGGGCGCGCAGCATCGCGAAGCGATTGCCCCCCAGGCGGGTGAAATTGCAGCGGATTTTTTCTACGAACCGAGACACCAGCTGTTCTGGCTGGCCTACAAGGAAAAGCACGCCCGCAAATGGCTGGTTTTTCCGTCCACCGTGCATGAGTTCACATTCTACGTCGCCGATACGCCGGTGAATATCGATGTGCCGGCGGATTTTGACTCTGAATTTCGAGACATGGTGGTGGAGGTCTTTGCTCATGGAGACAAGGCGCTCTTCAACCGGCAATTGCTCTCCCAGGCCAGGGCCGGCCACGCGGAAAATGTGGTCGTGCAAATCATCCCCGGGGAGAATGACGCACTCAGGACGGCCACGCGCATCGGCCTCGGCAAAACGGTGGCAACGGGCGAACCGGTTCTCGATTTCGACATCCTGGCCGGCGACATGCTCTTCGTCGATCGCTTCAGTTATCACTTTTTCCGGCCCAAGCCCGGCGACGGTTTTGTTTTTCGCACCGGCAACATCCCGGAGATCGGGGAGGATCAGTATTTCATCAAACGCCTGGCCGGGGTGCCGGGCGACACGCTGGAGATCAGGCAGCCGGTACTGTACCGCAACGGGCATCCCATCACCGGTTCGGCGGCCTACGAAAAAGAATTTCATCAGCTCGAGAATTACCCCGGTTATCGCAATCAATCTCCTGACGATATCGAGCCGATGACCTATCTGGCCAAGCCGGGCGATACCGTGACGGTGCCGCGGGGAAACTATTTCGCCCTGGGCGACAATTCCGCCAACAGCCGTGACAGTCGCTATTGGGGCTTCGTCCCGGCCAGCGAGGTGGTGGGCCGGCCGCTTTTTGTCTATTATCCCTTCACTCGCCGCTGGGGCCCGGCGCACTGAGCTTTGAGAAAATTTGGGGAACGGAATCCTTGGCTCCGTTGCCCTCATCAATGAAAGCCGGGCAGATAAATCCTCCGGCCGCGATAGAGATAGTAATGCTCGTGACGGTCGGAGTCGAGGTAGACGTCGGCGAGGTATCCCCGGACCGGGACGGTGCCGCCCACCGCCGGGTGGTAGGTCAGCGGAGCGTGTTCCGGATCCTCCACCACGATGTGCGCCACCGGAGCATGGCCGCCTTCAAATGCGTGCCGACCCGGTGATGCGGACGATGTTTCTGCAGGCTGATGGCGGTCAATCTGCCCTTCTTGTACGGTGGGGGACGACGCGGTAGGCAAAGGCGGGGCGCCGGAGAGCAGCCCAAAAATATAGGCCTCTTCGTCGTGCACCTCTGCAAACGGATGACCGTGGTCGTGCGACCAATGGGCATAATACGTCACGGCATCCGTTATGGTGCTGTCGCCCTCACCATGTACGTCGGCCGTGCTCAAGTTGTAGCCTTCGACGATCGGTTCGTCCCATGAGCCTGGGGCCGCACCGGCTTCCAACTGGGTGATCAAGAGCGCGAGATTCAGAACCAAGCGGCCAACAATAGCATTTCGCTCGGCCCGGCTGACAATACGGCCGGTAAGCATATTTTGAATCCGGTCGTGCGGCCGGATTCGTTCGGCCGGTGCGAGAAGAGCGCCTGTCTCCAAGCCTGACTGAAGCTGGTGAAGCAGCTGGCGGTAACGCTGGAGGACGGCCAGCCGGCGCACCTCCATGTACCAGGGCTCGTCGGAAAACTGTTGCGGCAGGGCGGCTCCGGCGGGGGCGGAAAGCGGTTGCGAAATCCTGCCGGCAACAAGGTCATTGGCATTGCGCTCCAGGGCTTCGGCCGAGTGGACTTGGTTTGGGGAATCCGGAGCAAGGGCACGCCGGCGGGTTTGCAGCGTGTGGGCCAACTCGTGGGCGATCAATTTTTCACCGTCCGGCGTGCCTGGCCGAAATTGGCCCGGATGAAAATA
>DASRHD010000035.1:0-4049 GCA_035650695.1 Opitutaceae bacterium | reverse complement strand
CCGATGTGGCATTCCACGCAGGCGACGCGGGCATGGTTGCCGCGCTGGTAGGCGGTGAATTCCGGCTTCATCACCGAATGGCAGACCTGGCCGCAGAACTGGACCGATTCAGTGAACTCGTAGGTGCTATAGCTGCCGAGGGCGGTGCAAAGCAGAAACGTGAGCGTGCCCAGGCCGAACCACAGCAGCACCCAGCGGTCGCGGACGCGGGAGAGGTCGATGGCCAGCCGCGGCGGCGGAGCCTGGGGACCGCGCGACAGCTGGCGCCGCTGCTGCCAGGCGCCGGTCAGCACGAGGGCGAGGCCGAGGAAAAAAAATCCGGGGGCAACCAGGTACGAGAGGATGCCGACGTAGGGATTTTTCTGGCCGAACCCGAACTGGTCGATGGCGAAGAGCAGGGCGAACGCAAAAAAGCTCCCGCCGGCAATGATGATGCCGGCGAGGCTGATCCAATTGCGCCAGATAGAACGCTTCGGCGGATTAGGCACGGGCTCGGTGCTCACGATGTTTCCGCCCGGGTTTTATTTTTTGAATGACCGGATCAGGCCGACCAGTGCCTTGGCTTCATCGGCCGAGAGCTTGTCCTTGTAGGCGGGCATCTTCTCCTTGCCGTCCTTGGTCGCGCCTTCGAGGATGGTCTTGAGCATGACGTCGTCGGTCATCTTGGCCTGGATGTCGGCGCTGGTGTAATCCTGCACGCCGAGTTTTTTTCCAATTTTGCTCTGGCCGGAGCCGTCGGCGCTGTGGCAGCGGGAACAATATTGGGCCCAGTTATCCTTGGCTTCGGCGGCGAAGGTGGCAGCGGGCAGGGCAAGGCTGAGCAGAATAATGGCGGAGAGGCGGGTGGGATGTTTCATGGTGGTGAATTTAAGTTTAGGCAGCGGGTTAAACCAAATTTAATCTAGTGGAAAAGTGAGAGGTGTTTACCCTTGGCAGCCGCAGGAGCCGGCCTGACAGGAACCGTGCCGCGCGGCCGGCCCGGCCGGCGGCGGCTCCATGGCGGCGTCTTCGCTGATCAGATCGGCCAGCTCGCACAGCGTGTTGTAGTATTGGTCGCGCGAAAGTCCCAGCGCGGCGGCGCCGAAGACTTCGGCGTCGTCGGCCGAAGCAAATTCGCCGTAGTTAACCAGCACGAGCTGGTAAAGGACGAGGTGTGGAACCTGCGCCGGCATGACGGAGAAAAACGGGTGGACCTGCATGATGAAGCCGTCCTCGGGAAGGGGACCCTTGGGCACGGGATGCGCGCATTCGCCCACTTCGAGCGCAGCGGCGTCAAAAACCAGCTCGCAGGGATAGCGCACGATATCGCGGTCGGCGAGGATACGCGAGAGTTCGGACCAGCCGATGGCCGGACCGTATTTTTCGCGCAGCTCCTCCCCCTTGGCGGCGACATGGGCCGTGAGCGACTGCCGGGCGTCTTCCAAGGTGAGTTTTTGCGACATGGGATTAAACGGCGCCTTCGTTGGCCTTCGAGAGGGTGCCCTGCAGAATGGGAATGCTCATGCGAAGAAAAATGGTGTAACAGAGGAAGCCGAGCGACCAGACGCCGAGGCAGATCAGCGTCTCGTTCAGGGTCGGGGTGTATTCGACCATTTCCCCGAGGGGGGTCGGGACAAAGCCGGGCACGACGAGGCCCATGCCTTTCTCGATCCAGATGCCAAAAATCGCGCAAAGGCAGGCTACGTCGAGCCAGCGAATGGTGCGGCTGAGCGGCAGCACGAAGAGGACGGTGGCGACGGCATCCAGGGCGAGGGCGGTCCAGATCCACGGCACGAGGGCGTGGTGCCCGTGCAGGCCGAAAAACAGATAACGGGCCGAGGCGACGGAGAGGTTTTCGGTGTAGAATTCGTTGAAAAGTTCGTTAGCGAGGAGGAAGAGATTCACCAGCATGGCAATCTGCACAATGGAGCGGAGCACCAGCAGGGCACGGTCCGGGATGCGGTAGGTGCTGAACCGGCGGATGATTTGCAGGGCGAGAATGATGATCGAGGGGCCGGCGGCGAACGCGGAGGCGATGAAGCGGGGGCCGATGATGGCGTCGTTCCAGAAATGACGGCCGCCCAGCCCGACAAAAAGAAAGGCGGTCACGGTGTGGATCGACACGGCCCAGACGATGCCGACGAAGACGAACGGAATATAAAACCAGTTGGCCGGGTTTTTGCCCTGATAACGGCAGTAAAGAATGTAGCCGCAGATGTGGACGTTCAGCAGCAGGTAGATGTTGAGCACGATCACGTCCCAGCTGAGCATGGAGCGGGGAAAATTGAACCGGCCCAGACCGGGAATGAGATGCCAGAAGCGTTCCGGCCGGCCGAGGTCCACGGTCACGAAAGCGAGGCACATGATGATGGCGGCGACGGCGAGCAGTTCGCCGAAAATGACCAGATCGTGGAGATCCTTGTTGCGGTAGACGTAGACGGGAACGACGACCATGACGGCGGCCGCGGCCACGCCGACGATGAACGTGAAATTGGCGATGTAGACGCCCCAGGAAACCTGGTCGCACATGCCGGTGATAACTAGGCCGCCGGCGAGCTGCCGGGCATAGGCGTGCAGGCCGAGCAGGCAAAGGATGCTCAAGAACCCCATCCAGGCGTAATAGTGCCAGCCGCCGACGAACGCGATGCGGCCGCAACGCCAGAGGAAGGTCAGGTAATTTTTTGTCGCCCGGATCATATGTCGAAATAATAAAAGAACCGCGGCAGGGTGAGCAGCTCCTCCTTCAGCACGTACACGCGCTTGTTTTTCAGGATGTAGGAGACCTCGCTGTCGGGATCGAGGATGTTGCCGAATTTGCGCGAGCCGGTGGGGCAGACTTCCAGGCAGGCGGGATAGCGCCCCGCGCGGGTGCGCTGGATGCAGAAATGGCATTTTTCCATCACGCCCTTGTGCCGCGGCCGGTTGCCGAGGTAGGACATGTTGGGATTGATTTCATCCGCGGGAATCGACGGTTCGGTGAAATTGAAACGGCGCGCCCAGTAGGGGCAGGCCGCCTCGCAATAGCGGCACCCGATGCACCAATTGTAGTCGATGACGGTGATGCCGTCGGGTTCCTGCCAGGTGGCCTTGACCGGGCAGACTTTGACGCAGGGCGGGTTTTTGCAGTGATGGCACTGCACCGGCATGTAGAAAAACCCCTTTTCCGGCACGGCGGCCGGCTGGTAATTGTGATCGCCTTTTTCGAGGTCGAACGTGCCGTTGGGCATTTTTAGCACGCGGATGTACTGGATCTCCGGATTGCGAGACTGGTTATTTTCCGCCACGCAGGCGTAGACGCAGCGGCGGCAGCCGACGCAGCGGGTGAGGTTGAGGGCGTAAACATATTCGACGCCGTTCATCGGCTTGTAATCGCGCACATGCGGGCGAATGCCGTACTGGCGCTCGACCTCGCGCTCGATCCGCGCCAGCACCCGGGTCATTTCCTCCGGCGTCAGCTCCTGGTAATGCTTTTGGATGAACTCGTCGACGGAGCAGTAATCGCCGAGCTTGCGCAGCGGCGCCAAACCGGCGGCGACGGCGGCGACACCGCTGGCGAAGGCGACCGACGTGCGCAAAAAACTGCGGCGCGACATGCCGCTGTCGGGCGCTGTGGGCTGGGATGAATCTCCGCTGGGGATCGGGCCGGTCATGGGAGGGAGGTTATTCTTTGGCGGTGGTCGTGGCCTCGCCATGCAGCCGGTGCGGCGCGGGCAGCGGGATCATTCTGGGGAAAAGCGGATTGTGCGGATCGTGGCAGGAGGTGCATTCCTGGCGGGTGATGCCGCCGAGCTTCCGGTCCCAAAATCCATTGGTGCGGCCGTGCACACCGGCCTGCCAGTCGCGGTAGGTCGTGCCATGGCAGCTGGCGCAGAGCAGGGTGGCTTCATCGAGCCGCAACTTGGTGCCATCGCGCGTCAGGAGCTGATCGATCTGCTGCGGATTGTGGCAGTTGAAGCAATTGACATTGCGGTCATTCCGCCCGTGCGAGACGATTAGCCAGTCTTCATGCGCCTTGGGTATGATCACGCTGCCGTCCTGGGCGTATTCCAGCTTGACCGGCGACGCGAGGT
>DASRHD010000034.1:0-15439 GCA_035650695.1 Opitutaceae bacterium | reverse complement strand
AATTTTCCCATCGATTTCCCAGATTCCGAAAAATAAAACCTCAGCCCATTCGCGCCGATCCGGCCTCTCCAATTTCAGTCGGTCGCAAAAGACCCGGAAGATGCCTTACTTGAAAAATTTCGCCCGGCGCTTCTTTTGCCTTTTGTGCCCACTTCCCTCTTTTTCTGATTTTATCGTCGATTAGCGTCCGTTAGCGGTTTCACTCGCCTTTTCCCATGTTCGAATCCCTCACCGACCGTCTCGGCCAGGCGCTGCGCAACCTCCGCGGCGTCGGCCGGCTTTCCGAGGAAAACATGGCGGATGCGCTCAAGGAAGTGCGCACCGCCTTGCTCGCCGCCGACGTTCATTTCAAGGTCGCCCGCGAATTCGTCGAGCGTGTCCAGCAGCAGTGCGCCGGCCAGGAAGTGCTCAAGGGCGTCACCCCGGGCCAGCAGATCATCAAGATCATCCATGACGAGCTCGTCCGCCTCCTCGGCGAGGGCGCCACCGGACTCTCCGCCGCCCGCCCGCTGAAAATTCTCATGGTCGGCCTTCACGGCTCGGGCAAGACCACCTCCACCGCCAAGCTCGGCAAGCTGTTGAAAAAACGCGGCTATCGTCCGCTCCTCGCCGCCTGCGACGTCTACCGTCCGGCCGCCATCGACCAGCTTGAGATTCTGGCCAAGCAGGAGGAACTGAACTTTTTTTCCGACCGCGCCTCGCGGGACGTTCCCGCCATCGGCGCCGCCGCGCTCTCCGCCGCCCAGTCCGCCGCTTGCGATGCGATCCTTTTTGACACGGCCGGCCGCCTCCAGATCGACGCCGATCTCATCGAAGAGGTGAAAAAACTCCGCGCCCGCGTCTCGCCCGACGAGGTCCTGCTCGTGGCTGACGGCGCCCTCGGCCAGGAGGCGGTCAACGTCGCCAAGACCTTCCACGACGCGCTCTCCCTCACCGGTCTGATCCTGACCAAGCTTGATGGCGATGCCCGCGGGGGCGCCGCGCTCTCCATCAAGTCCATCACCGGCGTGCCGATCAAATTCGCCGGCACCGGCGAAAAAACCTCCGATTTCGAGCCGTTTTATCCCGACCGCCTCGCCTCGCGCATCCTCGGGATGGGCGATGTTGTCTCCCTCGTCGAGAAAGCCCAGGAAACCATCGACCAGAAGGAGGCCGAGCGCATGGCGGAAAAAATGCGCAAGGCCGACTTCAATCTCGAGGACTTCCTCGCTCAGATGCAGCAGGTGAAAAAAATGGGCTCGATGCAAAGCATCCTCGGCATGGTCCCCGGCCTGAGTGGCATGCAGCTGCCGGAAGGCGCGGACAAGCAGATGGCGCGGACCGAGGCGATCATCAAGTCGATGACGCCGCAGGAGCGGCGCAAGCCGGAGATCCTCAATGGCAGCCGCCGCCAGCGCATTGCCAACGGCGCCGGCGTGAAGCTGGTCGAGGTCAATCAGCTCCTGAAGCAGTTCCAGCAGATGCAGAAGATGATGAAGATGATGAAGGGCGGCGGCGCGAAAAAAATGATGCGCCAGATGGAGGCGATGAAGGGCAAGGGCGGATTTCCCGGGATGTAGGGTTCACCCTTGGACTTAAATCGCGGTCCGTGGCTTTTTGTTCCTGACTGCCTCCTCCACTGAGTTCATGGTCGGCGTTATGCTGACACCAAAGGTGCTGGTCATCGCCACCCTCGTCCTCTTCATTGTTTTGGCGATCCTCCGGTATGTAATTCTAGGCCGGCCAAAGACGGATGTTTATTATTGCCGAAAATCCCTCTTTACGCCGGCGGAGCGCTCTTTTCTCACCGTGCTGGAGGCCGTGTTGTCGTCAGACGTGCGCGTCTTCGGCAAGGTTCGCCTGGAGGATATTATTGGCGTCAGAAGCGGACTGGAGCGCGATGAACGCCAGGCGGCGCGCAACCGGATCACCAGCAAGCACGTCGATTTTTTGCTCGTGCGCGCCCGCGACTTCGCTCCGCTCGCCGGCATCGAACTCGACGATTCATCGCACGAACGGGACGATCGCAAGCGACGAGACGAGTTTGTCGACGCCGCATTCGCCAGCGCCAGCCTGCCCCTGCTCCATGTCACCGCGAAAAAATCCTACAACCCGATGGAGCTGGAAGCGGCGATTGATAAGCTGCTGGCATAATATCGTTGTGTGCATAGCCATCCGGCCGATTGCGGTAGGAGGAGACCCCGGCCCGGCGGACAGAACTTGAGCGCGCGTGCGTGTCCAAGGCGGCATGCGAACGATCTTGCTTGTCGTGCTTATCCTCCTGCTGATCGGCGCCCTTCCCACCTGGCCTTACAGCCAGGGGTGGGGTTACTATCCCAGCGGCGGCCTTGGCGCAGTCATCCTCATCCTACTCATCCTTGCCCTGCTCGGCGCGATTTAGCGCGTTCCACCGGCAAAGAATTCGGTACTCCATTTTTGGGGTCCAGAGACTGTTCCCTAAGCTGAGGTGGCAGCTCGGCCTTATTCTATTTTTGGAGCAGTATCACAAAACTGCCACCGACCAATGCCAATATCGCATTGAGAATGAATCCGGCCACGGCAAGCAGGAGCCGGCGCTCCCGGCGCAGTAGCGCAATGATCGAGCATCCCAAACCCGATATGCCTAGTGCTCCCATTCCAAGAAAACAATAGACCAGCCGGTCGAAGGTAATGGCCCCCTTGTGAAAGCCGGTGGCAGCACAGAAGAATATGATCGATATCGCCACAAGTGCGATACCTCCGATAATCAGCGATGCTCTGGCCCATCGGGCAGCACCGTTTTCTGGACCCTGGTTTTCCATGACAGTTATAATTCCGGCGCTGGACGTGGCAACCGGTGAGACGACCTCATGCTTATGCTTAATTTCAATTTAGGGTTTTAGACTCGGCCATTATCTTCCAGGAGACGCCAAAGCGGTCGATTACGATTCCGTAGCGCGCTGCGAAAAATGTTTTCAACAGGGGGATTTGGATCAGGCCGCCCTCGCTGAGAGCCGCAAAGAACTTTTCGGCTTTCTCCGGCGTTTCAACGCGGAGAGCAAACGCGAAACCGGCGAAGGTTGTTTCAGTGGGCGGCTTGTCGCAGCCGCAGTCTGACGCCATGATCTCGGTGGAACCAACGCGAAAGGTTGCGTGAAATATCTTCTCCTCGATTCCCGGTCTCGATTGGGAAGGGTCTGGGCAGTCGCGAAACCGCATCAGGAAGAGAGTCTCTGCTTCAATCGTTCTGCCATAGAACGTGAGTGCTTCTTCCGTATGCCCATAGAAATTTAGCGTGGTTTGAACGTTCACGAATTGTCTTATGCGTTGGTCAGCCTACGTTAAGTTGAGGGGGAGTCGATGTTGCTGAAGCGGCCCCCCGCCGGTCCGCGCTGGGTCCGGCAGCCGGCTAGGCGGATTTGGCCGCCGATGCCTTGCGAACCTTAAAGGCCCGAAAAAGCGTATAGCAACCATACGCGATAAAAGCGAAACCCATATACTGCCCCAAGTCAAAGCCAGGCCGCTGCTCTGCGGCGACTAGAAATCCAACGCCAAGAAAAATAAAGAACAAGCCCGAGACCAAAAATGAAATCCAATTGGACCGAACAAGGGAAGCCGATGTGGCAGAGAGCTTCGAGTTGCGTTCGATCATCGCAATGATCGCTTGGACGTCATTTTCGCAGCGCTCTTTGCATGCCAAACCCCTAGGATATTCTGTCGCATGCTCACGCGACAGCCCTCTACCGCAGGACTTGCAGGTACCCACCGCCTCAGTATTGGAATAGTAGCATTTCATTGTTTTTAGCCTAACAGTGTGATTCAGCTGCACTGAGTGCAGCTTTTGCGGATTGGAGGTTCAAGCGGATTTGCCGTCATCGCTGTTCATAAAGAAGGGAGCGGCTGGCTGGTGCGATTTTTTCGGATGATGCATCTGCCGGATAAAGCTGTCACTGGAGAATACCCCTCGATTGAGTCCTTTATCCTTTTCCCCGCCATAAAAAACGCCGCGCGGCGGACCGGGCGGCGGCGGAGATTTTTATCGGTTCTGCACCTCCAGCACGGCCCCCCTGTGGGGCGGCCTGCGGCATGCATGATTTCGGTTAACGCTCCAAAAATTGGGATGGCGTTGGGCGGTCGATTTCATTGGATTTTTATTCCGGTTTAGCGGTCTTTTCCCCGGCGTGAAGTCACTTACCCTTTTCGACCAACTTCTGCTCGTTTGGCTGGCCATCGCCAACGTCTGGACGTTTCTGCAGTTCGGCCTGGACAAATGGTTCGCCGGACGCAGCCGGGAGCGGACGCCGGAGTCCACCCTGCTCCTGCTCTGCGCCTTCGGCGGCTGGCCGGCCGGGTTTCTCGCCATGACGTTTTTCCGTCACAAAATAGCCAAGCCGGCGTTTGTCATCAAATTCGCTGGAACCTTCGTCGTTTGGGCCGCCCTCCTCTGGGGCGCGGTGAAATGGCAGCATTTTTGACCGCCTCGCCGTCACAGTCGCCTGGGTTGGCGAAAAGCGAGGCCAACCATCGATGTCGCACCGCGCTCCGTCTGCCAGCCGCGGTTACAGATTCTCCTGTTTAGGCGAGCGATCGCTGGGATTTTCCACCACCAGCACCTCACCCTCGCGCACTCGGGCCGTCGCCCGTTGGGACGATGAAGCCTTCATTGGCGCGGGATGCCTGGGCTTGGAGGCCGCCGTTTTTCGCTGGGGCGGACGCACGGGTTTGGTTGCATGTGTTTTCGTCGGCAAAACCTATTCCGAAGCCGGGCATTGTCGTGGCGGTAAAAGTGCGCTTGCCCGCATCGGAATTCCACCGGTGCCATCTTGGCATGCGGGCGATACGATTCGGGACGAGTAGACCATCACCTACCCCAGGCTCAATATTTGCTCCATTCACTCTCTGGGATTCCGCCCGGGCAGACGCGCCGCGGAGGCTGCGCTATGCTAGGACATGCAAACGCCATCTTCAGAGAAAACAGACGCATCTGCCCGCAAGCTTAACATCACCGTTCCGCGCGATCCGGACGTGGACGTCGCCGCCAGCGAGCGGCCCACGCCGGCGCCCGGTTCGGTCAACCTCCGCGATGAAGATCTGGCGGCCGCGAACAAGCCGTTGCCGGAAGACTCGCCGTTGACCCAGGCGCTAAACGGGCACCAACCGCACGCGCCGGGACAGCTCGGCGTCGGCACGGCAGGCGATCCGGCCCGGCCGACGAAGGAAGGCATCCACGACAAACCGATTCCACCGCGCGGACACATCTGAGCGCGGCGGATAGTGTATCCATAATAGTGATACGCCGTTCGTTTGCGCGCGGCAGGACAGGGCGTTGGTTTGGTCCTGTCAGGGGCATGGGAGAAACTGCGGTACGGAATTACCGGGCGGGTGCCGGCGCCGCGGCGGAAACATTTTCAGGGCGGTGGTGACGATGGGCTTATGAAAACACAAAACCCGAAAGGTCCGCTTCACCCCTTCGCAAGAATAGCGGCCATCGGCCTCGTTTCCTCCGGATTGATGTGGATCGCGGGGTGCGCCAATGAACCTGAATCGCATGAGGTTGCCGCGCCGCCCCCCGGCGCGCAGCCGACCCAATCGGTGGCGGTGAACACGTCCGAAAATTCTGGCGGCACCACCGTCACCACCGGTGGTGGCACTGTGGTCGTGACCCAGCCGCCGCAGGCACCGCAGACCCTGGAAAATCCGCCACCGCAGCCTTCATCCGACGACGTGTGGGTGCCCGGGCACTGGACCCTGCGCGATGGCCGTTACAGTTGGGAGGCCGGCCAGTGGCAGGTCCCGCCCGAGGGAACCAAGACCTGGGTGCCCCCACGCTGGGAAGAAGAAGGCAGCGGCTACCGCTTCTACGAAGGCTATTGGAAATAAAATCAACGAAAGCATGGTCATGAAATTTTATTTTTTCGCCTTTGCGGCGGTCAGCCTGCTTGGGTTCGCATGCACCGACCGGCTGGCGGCCGAACCGCCGGAGGAGCCGACCTACGGCGTGGCGCCGGTGCGGGATGATTATATTTATTATCCGGCCTATGAAGTTTATTACAGCAACGTCCGGCATCAGTATGTCTATCGCGCAGGCGGCCAGTGGGTGACGCGGACCGAACTGCCGCCGCACATTCCGTTGGAAAAACTGCATGCCTCGCCCTCCGTGCACATGAAATACCACGATCATCCGTGGCTGCACCATACGGAGGTGATCCACGATTATCCGCGCGACTGGACGCCACAGACATTGGCGCCGTCGCCCGGCCGCGACAAGGAGGATCGCCGCAACGACCTTCGGGATGAACGTCACGACGCCGTTCCGATTCAGCCGGGTCCGCCGCGGTAAGGCGGAAACAAGGCGGCCGAAACCGCTAGGGCGATTTCGGCCGCTTTTCTTTGGGTAACTAAGGCGTCGGTTTACATGCCGTCGTCAGCGTCGTTGTCGCCGTCCGGAACCGGCGTGATGGTGCCGAACAAGCCATGGGCCTCATCGTCGATTCCGGCGGTGAAGAAGAGCGTGGTGGTGGGACCGGCTTTGGCGCCATTGCCAAAGCTAAGCGCCCAGAGTCCGTCGATCATCAGCGGACGGTGATGGGTACCGCGCAGAAGGCCGCGAAAGCGGCCCGTGGCGGCGTCGAAGGTGGCAATTTTGCCACTGCCAAACTGGCCGACGAGGATGCGGTTGCTGACCAGGCCGAAGCCGGCCGGAGCCTGGACCAGGCCCCAAGGGGCATTGAACCACGGGCCCCACTCCAGGCGTTTCTGGAGCTTGCCGTCGGTGGAGAAGACGTCGACCGCGCCCTTGCCCGGCCCGTGGACCTCGTCGATCGAGCCGGCTTCACGCTGAGCAAAGGCGACGTAGATCGAGGTACCGATGACCTGGACGTTGAACGGAGCGAAACTCGCCGGCAGCCGGTGATCGCGGAAGGCGTCCGGCCCGAGGTTCACGAGCGCGTAGTTGCCGTCATAGACCTCGACCGTTCCGGTCTTGAAGTTGGCGGCATAAAGCAGGTTCGCGCCGTTATTTTGTGCCAGGGTGAGGCCTTTGTAGACCGCGACGCCAGCGTTGTTGACCTTGCGATTTGCCATCGGGCCGCCGCCCCACGCCGAAATGATGCCGTCTTCGGAGGCGAAGAGGAAATGCGATGGCACGCCGGGAGCGGCGAGGAAATCCGTCGCCGAGGTATTGGCGACCGTGCCAGTCGGGGCGGACGGATCGGTCACGCCGGGCGCGTTGGGAATGGTCACGACGAGGGTCTGGATGTTGCCGGCGCCATCATACAGTGTGGAAAGACCGGTGCCGTTGTCGGCGACCCACCACGGGCTGCTGGCGGTGCGTGACAGGCCCCAGGCGTTGACCAGATGGGGATCGGTCATGGCCGCGAGTCCAGGCACGTCGGACACGAGATTGGTCTGCTGATAGTGCCGCAGAACGTCTTCGTCCGCCGCGAGGCGGGGGGTTGTTCCGAGGCCGAGGGTGGCAAGGGCAAGCGCAAGCAGCGTGCGCCCTGAATTTCCAGCTGGAGAAGCTTCGAACCAAGACAAGGGTTTCATGTTTTTTCTGTGTTTTCTCCGACGGTTGGCGCCGGAGAGTGAGGGTGGAAACAGCGGTCGACGAGCCGGCCGCCGCCGGGCCGTACTGGTCCGGAGCGGAACTAGACCACAACCCCCGCATCGCGGGTGGCCAAAATTGGTAACGGTGTTGTTACCGATTTGCATCATCCGCCGGAAGGCGGAGATAGGCGCACCGAGATTTCAGAAAAATTTTCCGGCCCGGGACGATGGCGCCGGCGGCCGAAAAAAGCCGCCGGCGCGGAGCTTGTCACTGACCAACCAGGATGAACCGGTCGGCGGAGAGCTGGTAGGAACTGGACTTGGCGTTCTTGCCGGTGACGGTCAGGCGGACGACATGCGTGCCGGCGGAGCCAAAAGCGACGTTGCCGAAGGTGGTCGTCGGATAGACCGCCTTGGCGGCGTACTGATCAAGGGTCGGGCCGAGATTGGTGCCGTCGACCGCCAGTTGCAGAATGCCGCGGCTGCCGAGTCCTTTCCATTCCATGCGCAGCTGATAGCTCCCGGCGGGAACGTTCGGCACGGTGAAATCGATGTGATCGCCGACGCTGTTGCCGGCGAGCATCACCCAGTGACCGCCGCTGGAATTTTTGTCCGTCTGGACCGACGCGGTGGCGCCGCTCGGCGCATAAGACAGGCTCTCCGCCTCGAAACTGAGCGTCGACGGCGGCGTGGAACCGATGGTGTAAGTCGCAGAGGTCACCGCGCTGGCGGAGAAACCGTTGCCGTAGGCGAGCGCCTTGAGGGTGGTCGTAAGGCTGATGTTGACCGGTCCGGAATAAATCGTGCCGTGGGTTTCGGTCGGCGTGCTGCCGTCGGTGGTGTAGCGGATGGTGGCACCGCCGGTGGACGTGGTAATGGTTACGTTCTGCGCGCTGGCATAGGTGCCGCCGGCGGGGCTGAAGGCCGGCGCGGCCGCGCCTGACGACGAGCCGCCAGACAGTGCGAGGACGAGTTGTCCGCCGACCGGACTGCCCAGGCCGGTGACGAGATCATAGCGCGGCCCGGCGGCGTGGCCATTGCTGCCGGACGTGATGTCATGGAAGTAGCCGGAATAGTTCGCATTCGCCAGGGTGTAGAGCGTGTTGGACGCCGAGCCGATCGACGAGGTGCGGAGGGAGTTCGCCAAGGCAAAGAGTGCGGCCCACTGCGGCGCGCTCATGCTCGTGCCGCCGAACTGGCCCCAGCCCGGCCCGGTTTGATAAACCGGCACGCCGGTGGACGGGTTGGCATCATAAGCGACATCGGGAACACCGCGCGTCCCTCCGCTGAACCAACCGGACTGGAAGCCGGGACGCGACTCATAAGCGCTCGCGCCGCCGCCGCTGCCGGACCAAACGGTTTCGGACGAAATATTGTTGGAGGAATCGAGGTGGAGCGTGGTGCCGCCGACCCCGACAACGAAGGGCGAGGCCGCCGGATACTCGACGCCGGCGCCGCTGTCACCGGCGGAGGCGAAAAAGGCCACGCCGGGAACATTGAAATGGAAATCGGTGGACGATTCGGTGGAGAATTCCGAGCCGCCCCAGCTCATCGAGACCTGCTTGGCACCGAGGTGGACGGCGAAATCAACCGCCACGAGGAGATCGCTGGTCGAGGCTGATTTTGAGGCGACGACCGCGATGGTGGCGTCCGGCGCGATGGCGTGCGCCCATTCGACGTCGAGCGAGGTCTCGCCGGCCCAGCCGCTGTTGGTTCCGGGCGTGCCTTGGGGATTGTAGACCTGGACGGTGGTGCTCGGGATCCCGAACGCGGCGCAGAAAGTGTTGAGATCGGATTGAATGGTGGGACTGCCGTAAGCGTCGACGATGGCGATGATCTGGCCGGCGCCGGTCGCACCGACCTGATCGAAACCGTAAGCGTGGCGCAACTGCTGCGGGGTATACCCGGTGGGTCCACCGGAGGCAAACGGCGTGATCGCTTTGTGCAAGGGCGGGTGCATCTCGTGGCCCGCGGGAATTTTTTCATTGCGCCGATCGGCTTCATGATCGGCCCGGAGGAGCGTGGCGGCAGAAAGAACAAAAAAACTGGAGAAGAGACAGCGCAGAATGGAATTTTTCATGGGGTAATTGGGGTGTCGCGCGAGCTCATCGCGCAGGGCAGATGAGTCAACCGCGGCGCGCTTCGTCAAAACGTTTTACCGGAGCGTGACAGGCTGAAACGGGCCGGAAAATCTGCTAAGGAATTTGACCCCAGAATGTAACGCAAATATTCTGCAATATGCAGGAAGTGGAGCGTGCCGGTTTTTACTAATCACGCGTCCGTCCGTTCCGGAAGGCTGCGCTGCGAATCTATGGCGATCCAGCCTGCTCGCCCAGCGAACGGTAGGATACGCCGCCGCGCCGATGCACGGTCAATTCCCGCACGCCGTAACTGCGCAGCGTGCGCAACCGGCGCCGACCGTGGTCCGGGTCGGACAGGCGCCGTTGCAGAAAGGAGCCGCTCAGGCTCCTTCTTTGCCAATGGAAGCGGTGGCGCATGAGTTCATTGCCTCGTCGACCATCGCGATCTCTTCCGGCGTCGCTGGCTGGCGCTTGACGAAGGAAAAACCATTGTCGCTTCGGGCGAAGAAATCGGGCGCCATGACGCGGCATTGGTCGCAATCGATACAGGACGAGTCGACGTAATAAGCGCCGGCAATGTTCTCAGAAAGGCGGTCAGATAAGGAAGCCATGGTAAAAAAGGAACAGCCCAATCTTACCCGCCCTGCCCTGCTTCCGCTCAGCATATTTTGACGGAAACGCGCCATTTTTTGGCAGGTACGGAGGCGCTCCGTGAGGCCGCCGCACGCCCGCCGGGCTATGCGCTCGGCTTCGGCTTCGGGCCCGTGCCGTTTTCCAACGTTTCTTCGATATAAAGATGTTTCACCATGACCATAACGACCACGGCAATCGGCGTGGCCAGCATAACGCCGAGCACGCCGAACAGCAGACCAAAGGCCATCACCGCGAGGAGACTGGCGGCCGGCGCCAGTTCGACCGCCCAGCGCTGGATCAAGGGGATGACCAGGTTGCTTTCAAATTGTTGGACCACGATGTACACGAGCACGGCGTAGGCCGCCATTTGCGGCCCCTTGGAAAATGCCAGCAGGATACCGGGGATGGCCGCAATGATCGGGCCGACCACCGGCACGAACTCGAAAAGACCGCCGAGAAGACCGAGGGAAAACGCCTGGGGCACCCCGAGCAGGGCGAGGCTGGTGCCGAGAAGAATTCCGACCAGCACCATCGCGATCAGCTGCCCGACCAGCCATTGCTGCAGCGCATCGCCGGCGTCGTCCAGCGCCCTCCCCACCCGGCGACGGTGCGCCGGCGGAATCACGCGCAGGAGGCTGTCGCGGTAAAGCCGGGGATCGAGCGCAAAATGGATGCCGAGAAAAAGAATCAGCAGCAGCCCGCCCGCGCCCCGGACCAGGGCGGTGGCGGCAAGGCCGAGCCGCGAGAGAGCGCCGGGATCAAAAACGCTGCGTCGGACCGATTCCACCACCGACCGCCCCATCTGCGACTGCTGCAGCCAGGTTTCAAACTTGGCCGTGGCGATCGGCAATTGCCGGCCGAGGTCTGTCAGCTGTTCCGCGACCTGGCTGCCGAAAAGCCAGCCAAGGATTCCCCCGAGGGCGAGCAGGCTGAACACCACCACGACCACGCTGTAGCGGGGCGAAAGCCGGGTGACCCGCGACAACGGCAGCGCAATGGCGCGAAGCGCCGTGGCGAGAATGACGCCGCCAAAGGCGACAACAAACACATCGGTTATCCGCCAGATCAGCACAGCCACGACGAGCAGTGTGATCGCAATGAGGATATAGGTGGTGGCCGTTACCGTCTTCTGTTGATGGGTCACAAGGAAACAGCTTAGTAGTGGCATTTGCCCGGCGGTTCCTGTTTCCCGGCGCTCCGCGTGCATGGGTCCGTCCTTTTCTCGCAAGCCAACCTGGTCTATTTTAAGGAAATGAAGGAGCGCGGCCTGGGACGAACAACGGCAATTTTAACGGCGGCGGCCGGCCTGCCGCTGCTCGGAGCCTGGCTCGCCGGACGGAATCTCGGGGAGATTTTTCAGTTTCCGCCTCGCCTGAAAATCCCGGCAAACTATCCGCATTTCTCGTGGCGAGCGGCCGTGGCGATCGGCCTTACACTCGCCGCCGTTGTCGGGCCGTGGTTTTTTCAGTCACGGACCGGCTTTTTTGCCAAGACGAGGCCGCCAGGCACGAGCCGCAACCGCCCCCTGGCGTGGTGGGGCTGGCTGGCATTGGTTTGGACGGCGACTTGGTGGTTTCTGGCCTGGACGCGTTTTCCCTGCTTCGCG
Organism: Opitutaceae bacterium; assembly: GCA_035650695.1. Taxonomy (GTDB): domain Bacteria; phylum Verrucomicrobiota; class Verrucomicrobiia; order Opitutales; family Opitutaceae; genus DASRHD01. The sequence continues at coordinate 3,613 of DASRHD010000034.1, read as the reverse complement.
CCGGCTCAGCGCTACACCTTTTTCCCACTCTGGCTCGGCTTCATTGTCAGCACCAACGCCCTGATCCAACGGCGGTGCGGCGCCTGCCTGATGCGCCGTGCGCCTCGGACGTGGCTGGGGCTGTTTGCCGCCAGCGCGGCATTCTGGTGGATGTTCGAATGGCTGAACCGTTTTGTCCGCAACTGGCATTATCTCGGCGTGGCTGATTTCAGCGCCGCAGCCTATGCCGGGAATGCCACCCTTTGTTTTTCAACCGTGCTGCCGGCGGTGGCGGCGGCGAGCGAATGGCTGGGCACACATCCGCGCTGGGAGGCGCGCTGTGCCGCCGGACCGGCCTGGCGCTGGCTGCGGCCGCGGGCCACCGGCTGGGCCCTGATGCTGCTTTCGGCGGCGGCGCTGGTTCTGACCGGTGCCCGACCGGAACAGTTTTATCCCGCGATCTGGGCGGCGCCGCTTCTCCTCGCCTTGGGCGAAGGCATCGCGGCACGGCGGCCAGGTCTGGCCGGCGAAGTCGCCGCGGGAGACTGGCGGCGGGCGGCGACCTGGGCGGTGGCAGCGCTGATCTGCGGTGTTTTTTGGGAGCTCTGGAACGTGCGCAGCGCCGCCCAGTGGATTTACACCGTGCCTTATGTCGACCGGTGGCACATTTTTGAAATGCCGCTGCTCGGCTATGCCGGGTACCTGCCGTTCGGGCTGGAATGTCTGCTGGTGAGCGAGCCGTTTTTGCGGCGAATCGGGCCGAGCGGCGGTTCGCCACCGCTCACGGCAGCTTCGCCGAGATGAGTTTACTCGCGGCGGAAAAATCGATCTGCGCCGCCTCCGGACGCTTTTTCAGCGCGCCCATGACCTTGCCCATGTCTTTTTTCGACTGCGCTCCGGTTTCCGTGATTGCCTCGGCAATCAAGGCCTCGAGCCGGGCGACGTCGAGCCCCTGTGGCAGGTATTTTTCCAAGACCCGGATCTCCGTCTCGTTGGCCGCAACCAGATCAGCCCGGCCGCCTTTCTCAAAATCCGCCTTGGCGTCGGCCAGATTTTTCACCGCCTTGCGGAGCGTGGCGATGACGAGGGTGTCGTCGATCGGCTTATTTTGGTCCATTTCGGCGCGCTTGATCGCGGCGTCGGCCGTACGCAGTGCCGTAACCGTGACGTTGTCGCGCGCCTTCATCGCAACGACAATGTCGGCGCGGAGCTTTTCGTAGAGAGTGGACATGAATACGATAATTTGCGCCGGAATCGCGGCCTGTCGAGCCGGCAAAGTCCGATTTGTCCGCCAAAAATTGGAGCGGAGAAATCCGGACGACAGGCCGGTCGACCTGTGCTAGGTTGGCTGCATGCGGATGACGAACGCCACCATGTATGATCGTTTTCTGGCCGGCGACCCGGCCTGGAACGGCCGGTTTTTCACCGGTGTGGTTACGACCGGGATTTATTGCCTGCCCTCCTGCAAGGCGCGCAAACCCAAGCCGCAGCACGTCCGTTTCTTTCCGACCGTCGAGGCCGCCCGCGCCGCCGGTTTCCGCCCCTGCCGCAAGTGTCATCCCGACGATTTTGCCCGCGGAGCCGACCCGGTGCTGGAAACAATCGAGACGCTTATTTCCGAAGTGCGGGCAAATCCGGCCGGCTTTGCCGACGTGGCCGCGATGGTGCGGCGCTCCGGTTTCGGCGCGACGCGACTGTTCGAACTCATCCGCCAGCATTATCACGCCACCCCGGCGGATCTGCTGCTGCGGGCCCGCCTGGAGTTTGCCAAACGGCAATTGCGCGATGACAAGGCCGGCCTCGCCGAGGTTTCTGCCGCAGCCGGTTTTGCCTCGCTCTCGGCCTTTCATGAACAGTTCCGCCGGCTCAACGGCCTTACCCCCGCCGCCTATCGCGAGCTCCGTTCGGCGCGTTCGTTCGAGCTCGCCCTGCCCGCCGGCTATCCCCTGCCGTATCTGCGCCGCTTCCTCGGCCGCGAGCCACAAAGCCTGACCGAACGCCTGGAGGGCGACGTCTACACCGCGACGGTGCAGCTTGGCGACCGGCCCGCCCTTCTCCGGCTGCAGCTCGCAGCCGACAAGGTGCGGGCGGAAATATCCGCCGGCTCGGCCTTCGCCGCCCATGCCGTGGTCGTCGGCCGGCTCGGCCTGGACCAGGACACCGCCGCCTTTGCCCGGCTGGCCAGACGGCTCGGCCTGGCACGCCTTGTCGCCGGACGGCCGAGCTTGAGCGTCTGCCAGACTCCCTCGGTTTTTGACGGACTGATCTGGTGCATCATCGGCCAGCAGATCAATTTTGCTTTTGCCTGCGTGCTGAAACGCCGGCTGATCGAGCGGGCATGCCGGCCGTTTGCGGAAGGGCTGTACGCGCCACCGACGCCGGAAGACATCGCCGGCCTCGAGCCTGCTGACCTGCAACCACTCCAATTCTCCCGGCAAAAGGCCGCCTATGTCATCGGCGCGGCCCGGCTCGTCACCGCAGGGAAGCTCGATCTCGAGGGGCTGCGTGCGATGTCGGCGACCCGCGCCGAGCGCGCCCTGCTTGAGGTGCATGGACTGGGGGCGTGGTCCGCCAATTACCTTCTCATGCGCTCCCTCGGTTTTGCCGATTGCCTGCCGCTCGGCGACACCGGCGTGACCAGCGGCCTGCAGGCGCTGTTCAAGCTCGAGCAGCGCCCCGACGCCGACGCCACGCGCCGGCTGATGGCGGCGTTTTCGCCGTATCGCAGCCTGGCGACCATTCATTTATGGCAACTCAACCAACCCACTCCTCCTTGAGCCTTTACTGGTCAACTTTCCCCACGCCCTTTGGCGAATTTTCCATCGCCGTTGACGAGACCGGCGCGGTGGCCGCCACCGCGTTCGGCGATGCCGCGCGGCTGCGATCGTACTTGGACGAGCCGTCGATGGCGGCGGACGAGACCCGCACCGCGCCGGCGCGCGAACAGGTACTGGCCTATTGCGCCGGCCGGCGCCGCGAATTCGACCTGCCGCTCGCCCCGGCGGGCACCCCTTTTCAGCAGCGCGTCTGGACCGCCCTCCGCCGCATTCCCTTCGGCAAGACATGCAGCTACGGCGAGGTTGCTCGTCAGCTGAAAAGTTCGCCCCGTGCGGTCGGCCGGGCCAACGGGACCAATCCGATCTGCCTGATCGTTCCCTGCCATCGGGTCATCGGCGCGGACGGCTCCCTGACCGGCTTCGGTTACGGCAACGAGCTCAAGCGGCGTCTGCTCGAGCACGAGGGAGCGCTAACGCCCGTCCTCGCGCTCGTGTAATCGCACGACGAATTTTTTCAGTTTTTCGAAATCCTTCACCCCGGGCGCAGACTCGACGCCGCTGTTAACGTCGACAAACTTCGCCCGGCTTTTCGTCAGAGCCTCGACGATATTGTCCGGGCCGAGCCCGCCGGAGAGAATCCAGGTATGGCGGGGGCGCTCCAGCTGGTGGCGGGCGAACTTGCCCCAATCGCCGGTCTGGCTCGTGCCGCCGAACTTTTGCGAGTCGAATTTATCGAGGAGAAAGGTATCCGCCAGCGGTAACCAGGCGGAGGCCACGTCAAAATGCGGCGGGAGGCGCGGCGCGAGCCAGAGCTTGTGCGGGCCGACCGTCTGCGACCAGGCGCGGATTTTTTCCAA
>DASRHD010000033.1:0-4523 GCA_035650695.1 Opitutaceae bacterium | reverse complement strand
ATTGTTTTTCGAATTTCTCGAAGAGCCGCTGATCGAGCTGGTCGGCATCGAAGCCGGCGGACGCGGCATCCGGCGCGGCGAGCACGCGGCGCGCTTCGAGGGCGGCCGGCTCGGGGTGTTGCAGGGTTGCAAGACCTACATTCTCCAGGACAGCGACGGGCAAATCGAGCTTACCCACTCGGTCAGCGCCGGGCTCGATTACGCGGCAGTGGGACCGGAGCACGCCTTTTACCGCGACCGCGGACGCATCGAGTTCGCCTATGCGACGGATGAGGAGGTGCTGGCGGCGTTCCAGTTGTGCTCGCGCCTCGAGGGCATTATTCCGGCGCTGGAAAGCACGCATGGCCTGGCGCATGCGCTCCGCCGGGCGGCGGAGCTGCCCAAAGATAAGATCGTCATTGTCGGTCTTTCCGGGCGGGGGGACAAGGACGTGCAGCAAGTGGAGCGGTTGCTGAAGACGAAGTGACGGTTTTGCGAATGTCAGCCAGCGCCGGCCAGGTGCGAGATGCCCGATTCCTCGTCTTGCCAGCGGGCGCTTGTTGCCTGTTACTTCATCCATGAAAAGCATGACCGGCTACGGACGCGCGACCGCCGCGCTCGGTTCGTCTACGCTCACCGTGCAGGTCAGCTCGGTGAACCGCAAAACCCTCGACCTCACGCTGGCCTTGCCGCCGGAATGGGAGGCGCTGGAGCCGGCGGTCGGTGAGCTGGTGCGCAAATTTGCGGTGCGCGGGAAGGTCCACGTCGATTTTGAGGTGACCGGCGCCAATGGTGCCGAGCCGGCGGCCTGGGATGAGGCTGCGGCCGGGGCGGCGCTCGACCGTCTAAAGCAGTTTGCCGGCGAGCGTGGCGTGCCGTTCGCCGCCACGCCGGAACTGCTCTGGCAGGTGGCGAACGCCCAGCGCAAGGCCAGCCGACTGCCGGACGTGGAGCAGGCGCGACCGGTTTTGGTCGCGGCTCTGGAGGAGGCGCTGCGGGGCTTTGCCGCGATGCGGGCGCAGGAGGGCGCGGCGCTGCAGCGGGATTTTGAGGCGAGGGTGGCGGTGCTGCGCGGGCATCTCGCCACCGTGACGGCCCGGGCCCCCCAGGTGGCGCCGGCCTACCGCGAGCAGCTGCTTAAACGGCTCCGTGAAGCCGGGCTGGAGCTCAACGTCGACGATGAGCGGGTGTTGAAGGAGATCGCGCTTTTTGCCGACCGCTGCGATGTGAGCGAGGAGCTGACGCGGTTGCGCAGCCATTTTGAACAGTTTGCCGCGCTCTTGAAGACCGACGGCGAGGTGGGCCGGAAGGCGGAGTTCATCCTCCAGGAAATCGGCCGCGAGGTGCACACCATCGGCAGCAAGGCCAACGACCTGGAAATTTCCCGCGCCGTGATCGAGTTGAAAAACGAACTTGAACGCGTCCGCGAGCAGATCGCGAACGTGGAATAGGCGCACCGTCTGCGCCTTCCTATTCCTTGGGATCCTTGCTGGCTTGCCCGTCGGTCGGTGCGCGCAGCGATTGCAGCACGTAGAGGCCGACGCCGACGCAGATCGCGCTGTCGGCGACGTTGAACGTTGGATAAATGTAACGGCCGAAATGAAAATCGAGAAAATCGATGACCTGTCCATGGTGCATGAGTCGGTCCGAAAGATTGCCAAGGATGCCGCCGCAGAGCAGGCCGAAGCTGAGCTGGACCGCGGTCTGGCGCAGACCGAGCTGGCGGCGCCAGAAAAAAATCGCAACGAGCGTGGCGGCGGCGAGGACGGCCAGGGCGGAACTCCGCCCGGAAAACAGGCTCCAGGCCGCGCCGGTGTTGCCGACATGGACGAGGTAGAAAAATCCGCGAATCACCGGAATGGCGCCGGCTTCGCCCGGATAGGTGCCGAACGGCAGGCGCCGTTCGATCCAAAACTTGGTCGCCTGGTCGAGGGCGAGCACCGCCACGACGAGGAGCAGAAAGATCCGGTAGGCGAGGACGCGGCGCAGGGGCGAGGCCGGCCCGGCCGGCGGCGTGGCGATGGACTTGAGCGTGTCGCGGGACACGGATGCCGGCGTCGGCGTCATTCCTCGCCGCCGCCACTCTCGCTGTCGGAAAGCTTGGCGCCTTCCTCCCCGAGCTCGCCGAAAAGACCGGCTTGGGTGCGCGCCCGGTAGCGGTTCTTTTCGATCTCCTTCTGGGCTTCGGCCGAATAGCGGGTGAAAGGAACGGCGAGGAGCCGCTCCTTGCTGATGGGCTTGGCGGTAACCTCGCAGACACCGTAGGTGCCGTCATGGATGCGCTGGATCGCGGCCTCGATTTCCGAAAGCGCCTCTTGCTCATTCGCCACCATGCTGAGGGCGAAATCGCGGTCAAAGGTGTCGGTGCCGGCATCAGCCATGTGCTGGCCATAGCTGGAAAGGTCACCCGTATCCTCCTTGGTCGAGCGCTTGAGGGTTTCCTCGGTATGCTGGTCGAGCTGCCCGAGGAGATGACTGCGCAGATCGAGCAGCAGTCGGAGATAGCGCCGGAATTTTTCCGGGACTTTTTCGAGGTCGAGGTCGACCGACTTCTGCGCTTTGCGGGGATTGAAGCCGAGCACGTCGGCCAGGGAGGCGGCCTTGACGTGGGAAGGCTTGGCGGCGGCCTTGATGTCTTCCAGCTTTGCGCTGCCCGGAGCCTTGGCGGCGGGCAGCTTGCCGGCCTTGGCAGGCGCAGCCACGGGTTTGCCGGCGTTGGTCTTGGCGATTTCGCGGACCTCGTCGAGGCTGAAGGCGATGGGCTTGCTCGCCTTGCGGCCAAGAATGCGACTGCGCAGATCGTCGCGCGCGGCCTTGAGGGCGGAGGCGGACTTTCCCTCCTCCGCGGGCTTGGCCGGGGCGGGTTTGGCGACCGGCGGCGCTTTTTTCGCCACCGGCTTGGCGGCGGGTTTCTTGGCGGTTTTTTTGTTTTTAGCCATGGTAAAAGATTAGTTGGAAAGCGCCTGGGCGCAACGCGGACAAGTTTCGCCGTGCGCCGTAGGTTCGAGCGCCGGCACCCAGCGCCAGCAGCGCGGGCAGCGGACGTAACCGAGCTCCTGCGCCGGACGGACGCCCACGCTGAGCGGGGCGCCGGCCGCCGAAGTTAAGGTGACGTGGGAAACAATAAAAAGTTCCGGCAGAAAATCCCGGTGTTTTTCCAGGATGCGGAAATCCGTATTGTCAGCCGCGCCCGTGAGCGTGATCGCGGCGTCGAGCGACTTGCCGATCCGGCCGGCCTGGCGCGCCGGCTCGAGCGCCTCGTTGACCTGGGTGCGGACACGGAGCAGGGCGGCCACATCGGCCTCGATCTCGGCGTTCGTCCAAGCGGCGGGCGCGACCGGCCAGTGCTCGAGATGGACAGAACCGTCGGCGTATTCGACCTTTGCTGTGGCGAAACTCCAGGCCTCATCGGTGGTGAAGGTAAGGAGTGGCGCCAGGACCCTGGTTAGAATTTGAAAGATATGGTGGACGGCGGTCTGGGAAGAGCGGCGCAGCGGCGAGCTGGCCGCCAGGGTGTAAAGCCGGTCCTTCAGGACGTCGTGGTACGTCGCGGAAAGCGTGACCGAGCAGAAATGGTTGCAGAGATGATAGACGCGATGGAACTCATAGGCCTCGTAGGCCGCGGTGCATTCGCCTAGCAATTCCGCCGTCTGGTGCAAGGCCCAGCGGTCCAACGTGTCCATCTGGGCAAGCGGCACGGCGTCGCGCGCCGGATCGAAATCGTGCAGCACGGAGAGCTGGTAGCGGAAGGTATTGCGGAAAAGCCGGTAGGTTTCGCCGACGTGGGAAAGGATTTCCTTCGAAATCGGAATGTCGTCGCGGAAATCCTGGGATGAAATCCACAGCCGGATGACATCGGCGCCATACTCGGCAATGTAGGCATCGGAGGTTTGCGGCTTTTCATAGGCCGAGCTCTTGGAGATTTTTTTGCGCTCCTCGTCGACGATGAAACCGTGGGTGAGAACGGCGCGATACGGCGCGCTGCCGCGGGCGATCACACTGGTCCAGAGAGAGGACTGGAACCAGCCGCGGTGCTGGTCGCTGCCCTCGAGATAAAGGTCGGCCGGCCAGCTCGTTCCGCCCTGGCCGCGCGCGAGCACCGCGGCATGCGAGGAGCCGGAGTCAAGCCAGACGTCGAGGGTATCCCGGCCGGCGGTGAGTGTGGACGGGGCAGGCCAGCCTTTCGGCAGGGTCACGCCCTCGAGAAGCCTGGCCGGCGCGGCGTCGTACCAGAAATTGGTGCCAAGCTTTTCGACTTTGCCGGCAATCGCGCGGACCACGCCGGCGTCGAGCCACGCGTTTTTCTTCTCATCGAAGAATGCCGGGATGGGCACGCCCCAGGCGCGCTGGCGGCTGACGCACCAGTCGGGCCGCGACTCGACGGCGCCGCGAATGCGGGCCTCGCCCCAGGCCGGAATCCAGCCTTTGTCCGCGGAAATCTTTTCAATTTCCTTCAGCGCTGCAACGCGCGTTCCGTTTTTGTCGAGACCAACGAACCACTGGTCGACGGCACGGAAAATAATCGGCGTTTTCGAGCGCCAGCA
>DASRHD010000032.1:0-3225 GCA_035650695.1 Opitutaceae bacterium | reverse complement strand
CGTGAATGCCAAAACCGGGGGAAAGGTCGGATACGTGCACATTCCCGACATGGAGGCCGACGGGCTGAATGAATTCACCAAGCATTTTTTCCCGCAGTTGCGAAAGAAGGGCCTGATCATCGACGTGCGCGGCAACGGCGGCGGCTTCGTTTCGCCCATGATCATTGAGCGTTTGCGCCGCGAGCTGATCATGATCGAAGTGACGCGTTACGGCACGCCGACGCCCGATCCCGATGAAATGCTCGTCGGTCCGAAAGTCACGCTCATCGATGAATTCTCCGCCTCCGATGGCGACATCTTCCCCTACCGCTTCAAGACCCTCGGGTTGGGCAAGCTCATCGGCAAGCGGACTTGGGGCGGCGCCGTCGGCATCCGCGAGACGCTTCCCCTCGTCGACGGCGGCTATCTCACCCGGCCCGAATTCGCACCCTATACGCCGGATGGCAAAAATTGGATCATTGAAGGCCATGGCATCGATCCCGACATCGAGGTGGACAATGATCCGGCGCGCGAATTCCGCGGCGAGGACCAGCAGCTCGATAAGGCCATCGCCGTCGTCCTCGACGAGCTCAAAACTGGGCAGGTCGATCTCCCGCCTCCCCCGCCGTATCCGGTCAGGAAATAGCCGGCCCCGCAGCCGGGCGCAGCCAGGCCAAATCACCGGTCCGCTGGCGGCTCCCCCGTTTATTGTTACATTCCGGCAAAGCGTCACAAAAACCTCGTTTCACCGGGGCTGGCCGTCTAGGCTGTTCGTTCTCGTTTTGATCGGTTTCCATGCCCAAGCGCACCCGCAAAGTTTCCGCCTCGCCCGCCGCCGTCGCGATCAACGGTGAAAGTGCGCCCGCCCTTCCCGCGCCGCCCGAGCACCATCCGGCGCCGGCCGTTCGCCGGCCCAAGGCGGCCTATTTCAACCGCGAACTTTCCTGGCTCGCCTTCAACCGCCGCGTGCTCGAGCTCTCGCAAAACGAAAAAGCGCCGCTCCTCGAGCGGGTGAAGTTCCTCGCCATCGTCTGCTCCAATCTCGATGAATTTTTCGAGATCCGGGTGGCCGGCCTCATCCAGCAGGTGGACAGCGGCGTGACCGAGGCGAGCATCGACGGCCTCGGCCCGCGCGAGCAGCTCCGCCGCATCCACTCCGTCGTCGCCTCGCTCGTCGAGGACCAGTACCGCTGCTGGCACAACCAGCTCGTCCCCGCCCTGGCGGCGGAAGGCATCGTCTTCAAGACCGCCCGCGAGCTGAACAGCTCCGAGCTGAACTGGGTGAAAACCTATTTTCAGGAACAGGTTTTTCCCGTGCTCACCCCGCTCGCCCTCGACCAGGCCCATCCCTTTCCCCAACTCGGCAACAAATCGCTCAACGTCGTCGTCTCCCTCGATAATCCGGAAACGCCGGAGATCGAAAACCTGGTCGCGATTCTGCCCGTGCCGCGCATTCTCCCGCGCCTCGTCCAGATCGAGCCGTCGAAAAGCAGCCCGCAGCGCTACATGTTTCTCAGCGAGATCATCAAGCTCTGCGCCGGCGTGCTTTTCCCCGGCTACGTCGTGAACGGCGCGCATGCCTTCCGGGTCACGCGCAACAGCGATCTCTACATCGACGAGGAGGAGGCGGAGAACCTTCTCAAGAAAATCGAGGAAGAGCTGCGCAACCTCCGCCGCGGCGCCGCCGTCCGTCTGGAGATCGAAGACGGGGTGAACGACATCATTTTTAATACGCTGTGCGACCACCTCGGTCTCTCCCATGAATACGTTTTTCGCTTCAACGGGCCCCTCAACCTCATGCGGTTGCTCAGCCTTTATGACATCGACCGGCCCGATCTGAAGTACTCCCCTTTCACCCCGGTTAACGTCTCGCCCTTGCGCCATATTGCCGACGTCTTCGATACCCTCCGCGGTCAGGACGTCTTTCTGCACCATCCCTACGACGCCTTCACCCCGGTGGTCGAATTTGCCGAGCAAGCCGCGCGCGACCCCCAGGTCTTCGCCATCAAGCAGACGCTTTACCGCACCAGCGGCGACTCGCCCATTGTCCGCGCCCTGATCGAAGCCTCGCGCAACGGCAAGCAGGTCACCGCGCTGGTGGAGCTGAAGGCACGTTTCGACGAAGCCAACAACATCCAGTGGGCCCGCCAGCTCGAGGAGGCCGGGGTCCACGTGGTCTACGGCCTGGTCGGCCACAAGACCCACTGCAAGCTCTGCCTCATCGTCCGGCGCGAGGGCGGCGCGCTCCGCCACTACGCCCATCTCGGCACCGGCAACTACAACCCGCGCACGGCGCGCCTCTACAGCGACCTCAGCCTTTTCACCAGTCGCGAGCACATCACCGCGGACGTGGCCAATCTTTTCAATTCCCTCACCGGTTTCAGCCGCGTCCCCGAGTTCAGCCATCTCCTCGTTGCGCCCTTCAATCTCCACCGCCGCATCCAGGAGCTGGTCCAGCGCGAAGCCGACAACGCCGCCGCCGGCCGGCCCGCCCGCATCGTCGCAAAGATGAACGCGCTGGTGGACAAGACCACGATTGACAACCTCTACGCCGCCTCCCAGGCCGGCGTGCAGATCGACCTGATCGTGCGGGGCATCTGTTGCCTCGTTCCCGGCGTGCCCGGGCTGAGCGAAAACATTCGGGTGCGCTCGATCCTCGGCCGGTTCCTCGAGCATGCCCGCGCCTTTTATTTTGAAAATCACGGCGGCGAGCCGCTGGTCTACGCCGGCAGCGCCGACTGGATGTCGCGCAACTTTTTCCGCCGGATCGAGGTGCTTTTTCCCGTGGAGCACCCCGATCTGCGCCGACGCATCGTCGACGATTTGCTGCCGATGGAGCTGCAAGACAACGACGGCGCCCGCATCCTCCATCCCAACGGCGCCTATCTGCCGCCGCCCCGCTCGCCCGGCGAGCCCTCATTCTCGGCCCAAAGCTACTTCATGGCCGCCGCCGCGCAGCGCGCACAGGCGGTGGCCGCGCAGCAGAACACCTGAAGTTGCCGCGAAGACCGGCCTTCATGCCTTCGACGCGTTATTCGGCCACGCGCACGGGCATGACCAGCATCGGCCGGCCCAGCCACTGCAGGCGGCGCTGGATGGCGAAGGCGGTCTCGTTGTGCAGCACCCGGTTCCACCACGTCTCGCGCTGGAACACGAGCTTGCCGCCAAAAAACACCGCGTGCGGAAACTCCTCCCCGATCCGGTCGCAGAGCTTCACCGCCTCGGCCACGGGGTCGATGCCTTCGG
>DASRHD010000031.1:0-7322 GCA_035650695.1 Opitutaceae bacterium | reverse complement strand
GAGGTAATCGCGGGCGTTCTCCCCGGCGATGAGCATGATGATGAGATGGATTTTCTCGTCCTCCTTCAGCCCCTCGTGGCGGATGCCGGGCCGGCTGCGGCCGATGGCGAGAATGTAGCGCCGGCTCATTTTCACCCGGACGTGCGGCAGGGCCACGCCCGAGCCGAGATAGGTCGTCATCGTGTTCTCGCGGGCGAGCAGGCCCTTGAGCAGCGTCTCCTGCTTCAGGTCGGGAAAGCGGCTGACGGAGATGGCGAGGAGTTCCTCCAGCGCGCCCTTCAGGTCGTGGCTGGCCAGGTCGATGACGCGGTTGCGCGCGATGATTTTGTCGATGCGCATGCGGGCTTCAGCCGGCCGGGGTTATTTTTCCCATTCGAGCGCGCCTTTTTTCACCTCGTAGGCCAGGCCGAGGACGAGCACGCCGAGGAAAACGAGCATGGGCGTGAGGATGGCAATGTGATGGGCGAGAAAATCGCGGTAGATGAAGACCCAGGGAATGAGGATCACGACCTCGAGGTCGAAGAGCATGAAAAGCAGCGCGGTGAGATAAAACTTCACCGAATAACGGGTGTGGACGTTGCCGTCCGGGGGAATGCCGCATTCGTAAGCCGTGTCCTTGATCTTGTTGCTGCGCCCGCGCTGGCTGGCGACGAGCTTGACGCCGAGAATCAGCAGCCCCACTCCGGCGGCGAGGCAGATTTGGATCAGGATCGGCAGGTAGGCGGCGGACGTCATGCCATTTAACTTGCGGGCAAAGCGCCCGCCGACTCAAGGGCAATCTTGCGCCGGCCGCTCAGAGCGCGCGGGCGGGCGGGGGGACGTGGATGATTTGCGCTTCCTTCACGTCCTCCGAGCCGACGCCGAGCCGGGCGGCGAAATCGAGGGTGTGGATGTCGTCCGACACGGGCTGGAAGCCGGTTTCGCGCCGCCACTTGTTAATCCGCTGGAGCATGAGGGCGTCGAGCAGGACCGGATCGGTGCTGAGCCAGAGGCGGGGCTCGGACGCGGTGTAGAGAGAATCGAACCAGGGGCCGCCGACGAATTGATAAATCTGCAGGCTGGTGATGGTGAAGAGCCAGGTCTGGCGCAGTTCGGGCACCGCGCTCATCTCCGCCACGGCGGCGGGGGCGGTGGCGGGCGAGCGGAAGAAGCGCGCGGTGTTGGAGGCGTTCCAGAGCGTGGCGTTGACCAGCGCGCCGTTCACCCCCAGCACCTGATGATCGGTGTAAACCGGCAGGTTGATCCAGAAATCCGCGTCGAGGAAGAGCGGCGTGGCGAGGAAGCTTTTCCGATCCTGCTCGGTCGTGGTGTCGCCCGACACCCCCTTGGTCTGCGCCGCGGCCACGATCGGATCGAAACGCGAGGGCAGCGGACTGTCGTAAAACCACACCGGATCGTAATAGCGCCCCGATTCGAGCACGTAAACCGGGTTGCCCTTGAACGGCGTGGCGCCGGTGGCAAGCGACGGGAGGTAGCCGGTCATGCGCAGGCGCAGCTGGTTGAGCCCGACGAGGAAAATGCTTTGGTTGGCATAGCCGCGCCGCCGCAGCGCGGCGATCACCGCCTTGACCAGCGGCACCGGCGTCTCCAGTCCCGGACCGGAATCGGTGTAGACCTTCAAACCCACGCGCTTTTTCGCTCCGGGCGCGATTTTTCGCCCTGTCATCTGCTCGTAACGCTGGAAGAGCGCCTCGACCGCCTGATCATAGTCCGGTTCGCTGAAATTGGAGAGCGACGCCTCCAGAACCGGTTCTTTTGCCGGAGGCGCGGCCGGCGTGGGCGCCGGCGCGGCCCGCATCATGGTCGCGGCCAGCGCCGCGGCCGCAAGGGTGAGGAAGGATTTAATCCGTCGCATGTTCAATATGTCGGCGAAAACCCGTCAAAGTTTCCTCCGTAACGGTGAAACTTGACAGACCCCAACTCCGGTTGAAAGTGCAATCTTGCCACTCGCCTGCCGTCCCCCCGGGCGGTCCCAGCCTTGCCATGCCCGCCATCAAACCGTCCTGCGTGCGCGACCTGAAAAGCCGCGTCAACCTGACCGACGTCGTTTCTCGCGTGGCCACGCTCAAGAAAGTCGGCGCCCGCTGGCGCGCCCTTTGTCCGTTCCACAACGAAAAGACGCCCTCGTTCTACGTCGATGCCGACAAGGGCTTTTATAAATGCTTCGGCTGCGGCAAGGCCGGCGACATTATCAGCTTCGTCCGCGAGACGGAACAGCTCACCTTCACCGAGGCGGTGGAGGCGCTGGCCCAGCGCTTCGGCGTGCCCCTCGAATATGAGGAAGGCGCCGGCCCGAGCCGGGAGGAGCGCTCCCTCCGCCAGGAACTTTTCGAGTTGCATGAGCTGGCGGCGGATTTTTTTCGGGAGACCTTTCTGGCCAAAACCGACACCGGCGGCTTCATGCGCGCCTATTGGACGGAGAAACGGCGCTTTCCAGCGGAATTGTCGGAGGAATTCAAGATCGGCGCGGCCGCACCCGATGACACCGGCCTCGGCGCCCGGCTGCTGAAGAAAAAAATTTCCGAGGAGGCCCTGCGCGCCTCCGGCCTGTTTTTTTTGCGCGACGGCGCCGCCGTCACCCTCGGCACGCTGCGACCCCGCTTCCGCGGCCGGCTGATGATTCCCATCCGCGACCACCAGGGCCGGATCGTCGCCTTCACTGCCCGCCAGACCGAGCTCACCCCCGCCGACGATCCGGCCAGGGAGGCCAAGTACGTCAACTCGCCGGAAACGCCGATCTTCACCAAGGGCAACCTGCTTTTCAACCTCGACCGGGCCCGCTCGCATGCCGGCGAAGGCAAACCGTTTGTCTTGGTCGAAGGCCAGCTCGACGCCATGCGCTGCTGGCAGGTCGGCCTCAAGACCGCGGTGGCCCCCCAGGGCACGGCGATCACCGACAGCCAGCTCGCTCTCCTCCGCCGCTACACCCCGCAGGTCGAGTGTTTTTTTGACGGTGACAGCGCCGGTCAGAAAGCCGCGCTGCGTTTCCTGCCCATGGCGCTGAAGGCCGGGCTGGAAGTGAGGTTCCTCTCTCTCACCGGCGCGGAGAAAATCGACCCGGACGTGCTTTTTCTCGAACGGGGCCTCGCCGCCTACGAGGAGCTGCGCCGCGGCGCGCTCAGCGCCATGGCCTTTGCCAGCCGCACGCTGCTGCCGGCTCCGGCGAACGCCTCGGCCGAGCAAAAAGCCCGCGCCGTCCAGTCGATTTTCGAACTCATCGTCGCGACGGAAAGCGAAGTCACCCGCGCCGAATTTCTCCAGGAGACGGCGGCGCAGCTGCGACTGCCGTCAGCCGCGCTGCAAAAGGATTTTGAGTCTTTCCGTCGCCGCGGACCGCGGACCGCGGCACCCGCTGCCCCGCCCGCGGTGTCCGGGCCCACCGCCGGCGCGCCCACCCCCGAACAGCACCTTCTTCTCCTTTGCCTGCACTTCGAGCACCTCGGCAAACCCCTCGCCCATGCCCTGCCGTTGGAGTGGCTCGATTCCACCCACGTCGCCGGCGCCCTGCTCCGCCGCTGCCTGGCGGAATTCGGCCACGACGCCTGGCCGGGACGCGACCACCTCGACATCCTGATCGAGACGCCGGAAGAAAAAACGCTGGCGGCCTCGCTCCTATTTGACACCCCGACAATCGATGATCCCTTGAAGGTCGCCGCCGAGGGCCTTCGCCAACTCCGCGCCCGCGCCCTCGAACCCGAGTTGCATAAGATAGAACTTGCCTTAACTTCCTCTACCGCCGAGAGTCAAATCGACGCATTTTCTCTCATAAAACGCCGCTCTGAACTTCAGCGACAGCTCCGCCAGCCGATAGAGTTGGTGGCGCCGGTCTAACTTTTTTTATTTTCATCCGTTTCATTCACGCCCAATGCCGCGCAGCAAATCCAAATCAATCGAAGACACCAGCACGCACGCCGAAGCGGTCGAGGCCGCCCTCGAGAACGCCCCGACTTCTTCGGCCGAGCCCACCCCTGGCCATGACGTCCCCACCGGCGACATGAACGAAAAGGTTCGTTCGCTCATCCGCCTCGCCAAGGAGCAGGGCTATCTCACGTTTGACGACATCAATGAGGCGCTACCCGAATCGGTCGACAATCCTGAGGACATCGAGAGCGTCATCTCCATCCTGCAGAACCTCGAAATCGACATTCTCGATGCGGAGGAAGTGGAGGGTTACAAGCAGCGCCAGGAAGAGGCGGAAGAAGAGGAATCGCGCACTTCGCAGAACGACATTCTCGACGATCCCGTCCGGATGTACCTCAAGCAGATGGGCCAGGTCCCGCTGCTCACCCGCGAGCAGGAAGTGGAAATTTCCAAGCGAATCGAAAACGCCGAGCTCAAGGCCCAGGAGGCGCTCTTTCAGGCCGCTTCCATCGGCAGCTACATCGCCACCCTGGGGGCCAAGCTGCTCAACCGCGAGGAGCGTTTCGATCGCATCGTCATCGACAAGAAAATCGAGAGCCGGGAGGGCTATTTCAAGTCCCTGCCGAAGATCGTCGAGTCCACCCAGAAGGCGGAGGCCGCCGCCGCCGAGGCCTGGAACGAGGCGCTCAAGGCCCGCTCCGAGGCCGAGCGCAAGCGCGTCCTGACGAAATTCCGCAAGCGGGAAAATGTCCTTCGCTCCTTCTTTTCGAAGTTTTATTTCAAGCTCAAGGTCTACGAGGAATATCTCGAACAGATCGCACCGCTCCTGGAGGAGATCGCCGACATCGACGATCAGTTCGAACGGGCCAAAAATCCCAAGACGAAAAAGGACGCCAGCATCGACACCCGCGCCCTCAACGCCCGGCTCAAGGAGATCGAGTCCGAGCAGCGCATCGCGCCCGCCCGCCTGCTCGAGGTCGTGTCCCAGTCCCGCGTCCATATCCGCGAGGCCCACAAGGCCAAGACCGAGATGGTCGAGGCCAATCTCCGGCTCGTCATTTCCATCGCCAAGAAATACACCAACCGCGGACTCTCCTTCCTCGACCTGATCCAGGAGGGCAACATGGGCCTGATGAAGGCCGTGGAAAAGTTCGAATACCGCCGCGGCTACAAGTTCTCCACCTATGCCACCTGGTGGATCCGCCAGGCCATCACCCGCTCGATCGCCGACCAGGCCCGCACCATCCGCATTCCGGTGCACATGATCGAGACGCTCAACAAGGTCATGCAGGTGCAGAAGCAGCTTCTCCAGGAATACGGCCACGAGCCCACCCCGGAGGAAGTGGCGGATGAGATGAACCTCCCGGTGGAGCGCGTGCAGCAGATCATGAAGATGGCGCAGCAGCCCATTTCGCTCCAGTCACCCGTGGGCGACGGCGACGACACCTCTTTTGGCGATTTCATCGAGGACAAGTCGGCCGAGAATCCCTATGACATGACGGCCTACTCGCTCCTGCGGGAAAAGATCATCGACGTGCTCGACTCGCTGACCGAACGCGAGCGCCGCGTGCTCTCCCTCCGCTTCGGCCTGGCCGACGGCTACAGCCGCACCCTCGAGGAGGTCGGCAAGCAGTTCAAGGTCACGCGCGAGCGCATCCGCCAGATCGAGGCCAAGGCCCTGCGCAAGATGCGCCATCCCACCCGCATCCGCCAGCTCCACGGCTTTTTTGACGCCGAACAGATCGACGCCGCGCAAAACCTGCTCAAGAAGCCGCTGCTCGCCTCGGCGAAGGAATAAGCCGTTCCGGCGGTGGCTTCGCCGCCGGCTACCGGCTTTCCCCTTTACTCCCCGGCCGGATGGGCATAGATTGAATTACCATGAACTCTCCCTACATCGCCGCCTTTGGCATCGGCGGGACTGAACTGATCGTCATTCTCGTCATCATTCTGATCTTGTTCGGCGGCTCCAAGCTTCCCTCCCTCGCCCGCGGCCTCGGCCAGTCGGTCAAGGAATTCAAGAAAGCCAGCCAGGACGACGAGGTGAAACCGAAGGCCGAGGAGACGGCAAAATCCGATTCGGCCAAGACCGGCGGCCCGAACTGAGCGCCGGCGGGAGCATTGCGACGAGCGCGCCGGATCGGGCGCGCTTTTTTTATTCAGCGGTCCGCCCGTTCGCCGGCTCCGCCGTCAGCCAGGCCTCGAATTCCCGCAACTGTTTCGGCGCGCCCAGCATCAGCAGATCATCGCCCGCCTGGAGCCGCTCGCCCGCGCCGGGGCTGAGAATGCGGATTCCACCCCGCCGCACCCCCGCCACCTGCACGCCAAAATTTTTCGCCGCCTCCAGCTCGCCCAGCGTCCGGCCGGCGGCGGCGCTCCATGCCGGGATTTTCATCGTCTCGATGTGCACGTCTTCAAAGGTCGCGCCCGGGTTGGCGTCCGTGGTTTCGGAAAGAAATTTTTTTCCGGCCGCCACCTGGGCCGGCGTGCCGACGATCAGCACCTTGTCGCGCGGGTAGAGCAGCGTTTCCGGCGGCGGGAGGGCGAGGGCAAACCCCTGCCGCTCGATGCCCACCACCGTACAGCCGAAGCGGACGCGCAGGCCGAGTTCGTGGATGGATTTGCCCGCGCACTCCGTCAGGTCCGGCAACTGGCAGTCAGCCATGGTCAAGTCCCAGTCTTCGCTCGACTCAAACCACGGCGCGGAGGTGGCGGAGTCTTTTTGCCGGCCGGCCGAGCCCAGCACGTCCCGCAGCTCGACCTCCAGCTCGCTGTGCCAGTAGACGAGCTTGCGCCGCCAGACGACCAGCCCCGCGACGGACATGACAATGCCGGCCATGAGCAGCCAGCGCCCGGGACCCTCCACCGGCAGGATCGATGCCAGCCAGATCACCATGCCGGCGGCAATCATCGCCTTGATTCCGGTCTCGATCGCGGGCCGCAGCACCGCTTCCCGTGGCCGTCCGGCTGCGGCAGTCTGCGCGTAGAGCAGGGCGAGCGCCGAACAGTTCCGCCAGATGGCGAGCAGCGGCGCCAGCGCGATCAGGCCCAGCACCGTCCAAAAAATCACCTGCGGAGCATAAGGGAACCAGCGTCCCCCCGCCAGCCACGGCTGGACCACGGCGAAAAGCTGCTCGGAAAACACCAGCAGACCGGTCACGACGAGGATCTCCACGCCGATCTGGACAAACCGCCGCCGGCAGAGCTGCCAGAGCCGGTTCTCCTGCCGGCGCCGTGAGGCGCGCTCCAGCCCGCGGCGGTAAAATTGCATCCAGCCACGCAGCCATTCCGGCTGCTGCGCGCCGATCGCGACGACAATGCGTTCGGCATGACGCGTCAGCAGCGGCGCGGCAAGGGTGGTTAGCAGCGACACGCCGACGGCCAGGGGATAAAATTTTTCCGGCACCACGGCCGCGCCGACGCCGAGCTGGGCGATGATGAAGGAGAATTCACCGATCTGCGCC
>DASRHD010000030.1:0-5596 GCA_035650695.1 Opitutaceae bacterium | reverse complement strand
TGGTTTTTTGCTCAATGGTCCTGGCCGGTCCGCCCGCGGGATCAGGCACGGTCGCGCTCGTCGTCTCGACGACCTCCCGGTCCGGCCAGTCCACGCCGGTGACGTTGGAGCAATAATCCAGTTTCAGCTCCGGGTCGTCGCGCAGCCAGAGGGCGATCTCCCGGGCGCGGGCCGGCTCCAGGGCGAGAGAGTGCTGCGCGGCTGGCGCCGGATTTGGCACCACCGCAATTGCCGCGCCGGGAAAACGGGCGCGCAGGCGATCGTAAATCTGTTCGGCGGTTTCCATGCGCGATCAGCCTTTTTGCGGGCGGGTGACGGCCGGCGGCTGCCAGAGGCCGGGATTTTTTGGCGGTTCCAGATCTTCGCCGCCGAATTCGGGCACGGGATATTCGCAGGGCCGGCCGGCCTGCAAATGGGCGGGCGCGTCCGGACCGGTGAGCTTCTGTCCGCGGATTTTTTCCTGCAGCTGCATCAGGCCGTGGAGGAGCGCCTCCGGCCGCGGCGGACAGCCGGGAATATAGACATCGACGGGAATATAGCGGTCGATGCCCTTGAGCACATTGTATCCCTGCTTGAAGGGGCCGCCCGAAATCGCGCACGCTCCCATGGCGATGCAGTATTTCGGTTCCGGCATTTGATTCCAGAGCCGGACCACCTGGGGCGCCATTTTTTTGGTGACCGTGCCGGAGACAATGATCAGGTCGGCCTGGCGGGGCGAAGGGCGGAAGACCTCCGAGCCGAAGCGGGCGATGTCGAAACGCGCCATGGAGGCGGCGATCATTTCGATCGCGCAGCACGCGAGGCCGAACTGCAACGGCCAGATGGAATTGCTCCGGCCCCAGTTGTAGAGGTCCTCCAGCTTGGTCAGGAGGATGCCCTGCCGGCGCAGTTCGTCCCGTTGCTCCTGGGTGATTTCCATCGGCTCAACTCCACTCCAGGTAGCCGCGCTGCCAGGCCCAAACCAGGCCCTCCAACAGCAGCAGGATGAAAATCAGCATGACGAACAGGGCGGCGGCGGGCAGGCCGGTGAAGGCCGCGGCAAAAGGCAGCAAGAACAGGACCTCAACGTCGAAAATAAGGAAAAGAATGGCGTAGAGGTAGTAGTGGGCCTTGAACTGGATCCAGGAATCGCCGGTCGGGGCGATGCCGCATTCATAAGTGGCATTCTTCACTGCGTTGGGCTTGGCCGGCTGAAAAAAGTGGAACCACAGCCGCGCCACCGCCAGCATCACCAGCGGAAAAGCCACCGCGACGGTGAGGAACAGCGCCAGAAAGGCGTAGGGATGAGGGGTCATGTGGCGGGAAGGAAGCAGTATAAAAGACCGCAGGCCCGACTCAATCGCGGGTCGCGCCTGTTTCTTGGCAGATATTGCGCATTAATTGTGCGGAAGGCGTTGGCGCGGTCGGCGCCCATCGGGAATGGCAGAAGGATGCAAAGAAGATGAAAATAAAAAAGAAAAACCGGCCGTCCCCGCCGGACCGGGAGCCGTCCTAAAAATGCCGGTGACCGGCCGATTTGCACGCAAAATGCGGGTTGACAACCGGTCTTCGGCCGGCACTTTCACACCTTCCGTTCCGCATGAGCACCACTGAACAAAAACCGCGCAGCCTCACCCCCGAGGAATTTCCTTTTACCGCACCGCAGATGATGAGCCGCTACGTCACCGACACCGGCAAGATCCTGCCGCGCAAGTACACCCATCTCTCGGCCAAGCAGCAGCGCACCGTCACCCGCACGCTGAAGAAAGCGCGCAATCTCCTGCTCGCGCCATAACCAGCCGCGCCGCCAGGACCTTTTTCGCAGGCCGGGGTTTTACTCCGGCCTTTTTTGCGCCATGACCGCCCGCCGCACCGCCGCCAAAATCTACCGCGGAACCGCGCGCAGCCTGCGCTTCCTCGCCCGCTGCCTGCGCGCCGGCGAGCTCGTGGCCGTGCCGACCGAGACGGTTTACGGCCTCGCCGCCGATGCGCTCAATGCCCGGGCCAGCGCGAAGATTTTTCGGGCCAAAGGGAGGCCAACGCACGACCCGCTCATCGTTCATATTCATTCCTTCGCCCAGCTAGAGCTGCTGGCCAAAACCAACGATGCCGCGAAGCGGCTGGCGAAAAAGTTCTGGCCGGGGGCGCTGACGTTGGTGTTGCCGAAAAAAAAACGTGTCCCGGCGATCGTCACCGCCGGCCTGCCGAGCGTGGCCGTGCGCATGCCGCGGCATCCGCTGATGCGCCGCCTGTTGCGCCTGTGCGACCGGCCGCTGGCTGCGCCCAGCGCCAACCCTTTCGGTTACGTCAGCCCGACCACGGCGGAGCACGTGCGGGCCGGCCTGGGCAAAAAGATCCGCTTCATTCTCGATGGCGGACCGGCGGCGGTCGGATTGGAGTCCACCATCGTCGACCTGCGCGATCCGCGGCATCCGCGCCTTTTGCGGCCGGGCGCGATCTCGCGCCGCCAGATCGAAGACGTGCTGGGGATAAAATTGCGCTCCGTTCCGACGCGCGGCGGAGCCAAGCACGCTCCCCTGCCCGCGCCCGGCCTGCTCGACCGCCATTACAGTCCGCGGACGCCGCTGGTGCTGCACAAGAAAATGTCCCGTACCCGCGCCGCGAAAAGCGGCCTGGCGGAAGCCTGGCTGTTTTTTGCGCGGCCGGCCGGGCTCACCGGTCCAAACGTTTTCTGGCTCGACGCCCGCGGCGACGCGTACCGAGCTGCCCGCCGCCTTTTCAGCAGGCTGCGCGCACTCGATGGGCGCGGCTTCGAAAAGATTCACGCCGAGGCGGCCCCGGCCGGCGACCTCGCGGAAGCGATCAACGACCGGCTCCGCCGCGCCGCCGGCCTTGGACAGGCCTGACGCGGCGTTTAACCCCGCGTCACCGCCGCCAGCTCGGCGAGAAAGCGGTCGTTCTGCGCACGCGTACCGACCGTCACCCGAATCCATTCCGGCAGGCCGTAGGGATTGAGCGGGCGCACAATCATGCCGCGGCGCTGCAGCGCATCAAACACCCGCGCGCCGTCCCCCACTTTGACGAGGATGAAATTCGCCACGCTCGGCACAAATTCGCGGCCGAGGGCGCGGAAGCCGGCCTCGAGCTGACGCAGCCCGGCGCGGTTCTGCGCCACGCAAGCGGCGACAAATTCGCGGTCGTCGAGCGCGGCCAGCGCCGCCGCCTGGCCGATGGCGTTGACGTTGAATGGTTGCCGCACCCGGTTGAGCAGGGCGGCGAAGGCCGGACTGGCGTAACCGTAGCCCACCCGCAGCGACGCCAGGCCGTAGATTTTCGAAAAAGTCCGGAGGCAGACCACCGGGCGGCCCTCGCGGATGAGCGGACGCAAGTCCGGCGGATTCTCCACAAATTCCGCATAAGCCTCATCGATGGCGAAGACGACCTGCTCCGGCAGGCCGCGGGCGAAAGCCAGAATTTCGGCCTCGGTGTTCGCCGTGCCGGTGGGGTTGTTCGGGCTGGGAAGAAAAACGAGCTTGGTGCGCGGCGTAACCGACCGCGCCAGGGCGGAGAGGTCATGCCGGAAGTTGACCAAGGGCACCTCAACCGCCTTTGCGCCGAACAGCAGCGTGACCAGTTTGTAGACGGCAAACGACGGCACGCCCATCACGACCTCGTCACCCGGGCCGAGCAGGGCATGACCGAGCAGTTCGATGATCTCATTTGAACCGTTGCCAATGACGAACTGGTCGGCACCGAGGCCGTAAATCGAAGCGAGTTTCTGCCGCAGGGCAAAGCAGCCTCCATCGGGATAGAGCTGGCCTTGTTCCAGCGCGCGACGGGCCGCCTCGACCGCGCGGGGCGACGGGCCGGACGGATTTTCGTTCGATGCCAGCTTGACGATGCCGGCGGGATCCAATCCCAGTTCGCGCGCCACCTCTTCGATGGGCCGGCCCGGTTCGTACACCGGCTGCATCAGCACCGACGGCTTGACCAAGGACTCGATTTTCATCCCCTCACCACAACACAAATCGACATGCGGACAAAAGCCTTTTAATGCCCTTCCCATGTTCCGCCGCCCGTCCTGGTTTTTTCTCCTTTTGCCGCTCTTTGCCCGCGCCGCCGCGCCGCCACCGGTCGATACCGGTGAAATCGCGGGAGCCAAATTTGCCATCGCCCGGCCTGTGGAGTGGAATCACGGCCTGCTTCTTTTTCTCCACGACCACCGACCTGAAGCCGCCCCGCTTCTCGCCGATCTCGATCCCGGCGAGCCGGTCAGCCGCGGGTTTATCGATCATGGTTGGATGGTGGCCAAAACGAGCTATCGTCGCAACGGCGCCATCATCGCCGATGCCATGGCAGACGTCGATGCGCTCCGCGACTACATCGCCAAGACTTACGGTCCGCCCGAGCGCGTCATTCTCGAAGGCGAGTCGATGGGCGGCACCATTGCCATTCTCCTGGTCGAGCGCGACGACCGTTACAGCGGCGCCGTCGCCATCGACCCGACGTTTGATGTCCGTGAATTCGGCCAGGTCCGCGGCCTTTCCCTCCGACCGCGGGTGCCGCTGATTTTATTGGCCAACCAGACCGAGCTCAACGGGTCGCGCCATTATGTGTCGGCCAAAATACGCAGCCCGGATGATCCTGTTCCAGTGGTTTTCGACGTGGCGCGCGACGGCCATCTTAATGTCAACCCGCGGGAACGGCTGGCAACCTTGCGCACGCTCCTCAATTGGCTTGACCAAGGGCCGTCGTCCCTGCCCAAGCCCGCCCCGCACGCAGAATTTTTCGACGCGACTCTCGCACCGGTTCCGCCGCCGTCCCAGGTCGTTTTCGCCCCGGATCAGCGCGGTTTCAATGCACGAGTCATCGCCGCCGATCCCTTTACCGGCAATCTCCTCATCAATGCCCAACCGGCCGATCTTGCCCGACTCGGTCTGGGTTGGAATTCATTCTTCCAGCTGATCACGCACGACCGGATCTATCGGGTGCGCTACAGTCATGATTTCATTGTCGTGAAACACGGCGCCTGGGTCGGTTTTCCCCACGCTGATGGATTTTTTTTGATCGGCCGCAATTTCGCCAACGCGGCCGACACCGCCCATCTGGCGGTGGGCGACACGGTCACGATCCGCCGTTACGACGAGGCGGTCACACCGGCGGAAGGTCCCTGATCGCGACATTCCACCGCCACTGGAGCAATTCCCGCCTCCACCGCAAGGCACCGGACACGGGTCCGGTCACGGCCGAATGTATACCTGCCATGGGGGAGGTGGCGCAATGAGCGTTGCCTTCGGCATTGCTCCGCCTAGAACGGCCGGTCTGTGCTATGAAAAAATACCTCGTCGAGTTCATCGGCACCTTCTTCCTCGTTTTCACCGTTGGCATGACGGTGATTTCGCCCGGAGCGGGCCCGCTCGCGCCGCTCGCCATCGGCGCCTCCCTCATGGTCATGGTCTTCGCCGGCGGACATGTTTCCGGCGCGCACTACAATCCCGCCGTCACCCTTGCCGTCTGGATACGCGGCAAATGCGAAACCCGGGACGTAGCGGGCTACTGGCTGGCCCAGCTGGCCGCGGCGGCCGTCGCCGCCTGGCTCGTCCATTTCTTCAAATCTCCCGTCGAGCCCGGTCCGCTGCCGATCGGGATCAAAGCT
>DASRHD010000029.1:0-5806 GCA_035650695.1 Opitutaceae bacterium | reverse complement strand
TTTTCCTTCTGCGCCGTATCGTAGACCTTCGCGCCGGCGGCAACGAACATCTGCCGCAGCACTTCGTAGGGCGCGGTCTCGGGCGGCGCGGATTGAAACGTTCGCAGCGCCTCGTCAACCGCGGTGCGGCTGGCCACTTCGCCTCGATCGTAGCCGCCCACGCCGTCCGCCATCAGCGCCACGCTGCCCTGCTTCTCGCGGGCGAGCGGATCCGGGGGTTCCCAGAAATCAATCCAGTCTTCGTTGACGGGGCGGACCGGACCGGTGGTGGTAAGCTTGGCGTAGCGCAGGCGCATGCGGCGGAAGGGCAGATAAAAAGGCTCCGCCGCGCCGAGCGCAAGCGGAGCCTGAGGGCGGAATTAGCGCCGGTCTAGCTCGTGGCCGGCTTTTGCGTGAGGAATATTTCCTTGCCGGACGCCTTGCTCTTGCGGGCGAAGTAGACGAGACCCCAGGCACCCCATACCGCCGCCACCCCGAGGGCGATGTAAGGCTCTTTCGGGCTCATGCCGCTGACGAAGAACGGCCCGACCAGGTAGAAGGCCATGCAGAGCAGGTTGGCCAGCAGGCCGAACATCGGAATGAATTTGTGGAGGAAGAAGTTGTGCAAATGATGTTCGTGGAAGGCGACGATCGCGATGAGGCAGCTCATCATGTAGAGGAGGAAGGTGCCGAAGTTGCTGACCAAGGTGATGAGGAGCAGGCTTTGCGGAATCGAACAGGCGGTTTCGTAACTCAACTTGTGCGTGCCGATCGAATACCAGAAGTTATGGGGCAGGCCTTGGACCGTGCTGTTGTAGGCATCCTTGGTCAGGCCGCTGACCGCCGGTCCGCAATAATAGGTCGCGACCGTCAGGCAGCCGATGACGGCGGAGAGCGTGGCCAGCGTCCAGATGGCGCGATGTGGTGTCAGGTTTTTGCCGTGAAGCAGGCCGAAATGGGAGCCTACTTCTTCGTCGCGGCCCATGGCGTAGGTCACGCGTGCGCCGGTCGAAAGGCAGCTCAGCGTGGTGCCGATGAGGGCGAGGAAGACGGTGAAAGCCTGGACCATCATGAAGGCGTAACCGGCCCGGGGGCTGCCGAACGCCCACGCTCCGATCAGCTGCATCATGTCGCCGAGAGGCGCGGAGCTGCTCGAGGCGTTGGCCGTGGCGCCGTAGCCGCTGTGCAGATAATAATTGGCGGCAAAGTATTCCAGCAGGTAGCAGAAGCCGCCTTGGATGAGCAGGGAAAGGATGATCGCCTTGGGAATGTCCTTCTTCGGGTTTTTCGCCTCTTCACCCATGGAGCTGACCGATTCGAAACCGACCAGGATGAGAATGGCGACGCACGCCTGAATGATGACGTAACTGAACTTGTGCGGGGCGACGACGGACGCGGCAGACTCGTGATAGTTATAGGTCTCGATTCCGGTTTTATCATCCTTGGTGATTCCTCCTTTGTAACTGACGGTGAACGGCTCGGGAATGGCTTTGGCCGCCCCGGCCGGGAGGGTGGCGGGGAGTTTGCCGTCCTTGTCGGTGGGAATTACGAACGGATTTCCGTCCGCGCCCTTCATTTGTGCGCCGCTTGCGTCCACGGCGATGTAAACCGGGACCGAGGCGCCGGAAGGATCGACCTTGGGCAGGGTGGCATTGGGATCTTGAATCTGTTTTGAGGCGTCCTTCGGATCGGCGATCGTCTTGCTCGTATCCGGCACCGTGTCCTGGATGTAGTTTACGGGCGTGCCGGTTGAATCCAGCACGTAGGCGACGGAGCCTTCGGGATGGGACGCGCGATGGCAAATGGCCATGGTGGCAAAAATGATCAGCGCCGTGATCTGAACCACATTGATGGCGGCGTTCACGCCGGTCGTGCCGCCGACGCCGCGAAAAGCGATGTAAGAGACACCGAAGGCGAAAATGATCGAAAAGCCAAACATGAAGATCGGGCTCGGATAGCCGGCCGAAAACGTGCTGGGAAAGACTTCACCAAGAAGGTAGCCGACCAGCAGCGCGGTCACGCCGACCATTACCCCCGGATAGACCCAGTAGTACAGGTGGCTGGCCCAGCCGACCACGAATTTGGCCACGCGGGCCCACTTGAAGGCCCCGTGTTTGGAAAGGAAGGCCTGCTCGGCGAAGAAATAAGACGAACCGGCGCCCGGATAAAGTTTGGAGAGCTCGGCGTAGGCCACGGCGGTGGCGAGGCAGAGCAGGAGGGCGGCGACGATGCCGACCCACATCGACATGCCCGCGCCGGGAGCGCCGGTGAGTACTTGTGGGCCGAACGTCAGCCATAGGAATGCACCCGGTGCGATCAGGGCCATGGCGTTAGAGGTGAGTCCGGTAAGGCCCAGCGTGGGCTTTAGTGTGCTGGTGGTGGAGGTGGGAGTTTCTGGCATATGTTTATCGGGTTGCGGGTTGGGCGGGTGCCGATGGCCTACTGCCGCCGGGTGCGAACCGCGGCGGCGGTCCGGTTTAGCGGCACTAGGCGGGAGCAATCGCCTTGTGCTAACCCTTCCTGAATTAGCGTCTTACATGCCACGAGGGGCCATTAAAGGTTCATCAAATGGCGCGGTCGCAGCATTAAGAAAACGATAATTGGCATCCGACCTGCTTACATGTCCCAACCCTTGGTCCAGGCCGGGCTCAGCCGTCCTGCCCCGGGGCGCAAAAGTAACATCACCACGCACAAAACATAACCCAAGCACTGCGTTCCGCGGGTGCCTCAACTCCACTACGATGATAAACAGATACCTAAGTTCACGATGGTCGCGCGCCGCCCTGTTTGCGCTCGCGCTGTTCACAGTCCTATTGCCCGCCCGAATGCTGGCGGACGGGCGCGATCTCAGCCAGCCCGACGCCAACGGCAGCGCCACCGGCATGTCGGTCGACGCCCAGGCATCGGCCGGCACCAGCGTCTTCCAGGTCAGCGCTCCCGCCGACCTGAGCGACGACGACAAGAAAAATCCGGACAAGGTCAAAGCCTACAACGATGCCAAGAAGGCTTACGATGACTACGTCGCGCAATCCAAGGTCGAGCCGCTCGCGGTCAAGTTGTCCGACGCCGTCGGTCACAACCGCGTGGCGATCAACTTCACCTGGACGCTGGTCACCGGCTTCCTCGTCATGTTCATGCAGGCGGGCTTCGCGCTCGTCGAAACCGGCCTGTGCCGGGCGAAGAACGCCGGCCACACCATGGCGATGAACTTCATGATCTATCCCATGGGCATGCTCGGGTTCTACCTTTGCGGCTTCGCCTTCATGTTCGGTGGCATGGCCGATCCCATGAGCCCGTCAGGCGGCGGCATAACCACCATGGGCGGTTATACCGGCTTGAATCATGAGCTCGGCTTCATGCTGGGCGGTCATTTCATCGGCCTTTTGGGCGCGAAGGGCTTCCTGCTCAAGGGCGCCGGTTATGACACCGCGGCCTTCGCGCTTTTCCTCTTCCAAATGGTATTCATGGACACGACCGCGACGATTCCGACCGGCGGCGCGGCCGAGCGATGGAAGTTCTCCGCCTTCATGATCTACGGCTGCCTCATCGGCACCATCATGTATCCGCTTTTTGGCAACTGGGTCTGGGGCAACGGCTGGCTCGCTGAAATGGGCGTCAACTGGGGCATCGGCCACGGGCACATCGATTTTGCCGGTTCCTCCGTCGTGCACATGCAGGGCGGCGTGATCGCGCTGATCTTCTGCTGGCTGATCGGTCCGCGCCACGGCAAGTACGATGCGAATGGAAAAATCGTTCATCCCATCATCCCGCACAACATCCCAATGGTCATGCTCGGCACCTTCATCCTCGCCTTCGGCTGGTTCGGTTTCAATCCCGGCTCTTCGCTGGCAGCGACCGACAGTCGCATCGCCGTCGTGGCGGTGAACACCATGCTCGCCGGCTCAACCGGCGCGCTTGGCGCCACCCTCTGGATGTGGTGGTTCAAGACCAAGAAGCCGGATCCTTCGATGATGTGCAACGGCATGCTGGCCGGTCTCGTCGCCATCACCTGCCCCTGCGCCTTCGTTAGCGCAGGCGGCGCCTCCATCCTCGGCCTGATCGCCGGCATCCTCGTGGTGGAGTCGGTCTTCTTCTTCGAAAAAATCGGCATCGACGACTGCGTCGGCGCGATCTCGGTCCACGGTGTCAACGGTTGCTGGGGCTGCCTCTCGCTCGGCCTTTTCGCCGACGGCACCTATGGTGACGGTTGGAATGGCGTCGCCGGTCCGGTGAAGGGATTGTTCTACGGTGGCGGCTTTAGCCAGCTCGCCGCCCAGACAATCGGTGTAACCACCTGCTTCATCACCCTGGCAATTCTCTCGGTCATCGTTTACAAGATCGCCGAGGTATTGGTGGGCAACCGGGTCCCGCTCGAAATCGAGATCGAAGGTCTCGACATTCCCGAAATGGGCGCGCCTGGTTACTCCGGCATGGTCATGGACAAGGCAATCGAAACACCGGTCGGCAAATAATTCGATTGTTTCCGGCTTAAAAATGGCTGCGCGATGCGTTTACCGCTCGCGCAGCCTTCCACAACCAAACCTTTCAAATTCTCACCCCTCATGGACACTCATCTCATCGATATTCTGCGGTCATCCGTGGCGCTGCTCGCCGGCGGCGTCATCGGTCTTGGTTTCGGCGCGGTTCAGGCCGCGGCCCAGCGGCGTTATGAAAAGCGCCAGCAGGAAGGCAAATTTAAGGACGGCTGGTCCGTCATGCCCGGCTCGGGAAAGCGCGTCGCCGGACTCCTCATCGTGCTGGCGGCGATTCAATTCTTCTGCCCGCTGCTTTTCCAGGCCGGCACCCAATGGCTGGTTTCGGCCGGCCTCGTCGCTGGATACGGCTGGACGCTTTTCCAAAAACTGCGGGTCCAGCGCAAGGTCAGCCGGGTCTAGCTTCACCGGGACGGCGAATGAGCTGGAGGTTGCGCTCAAGCCGCGCAGCCGCCGGCAGATTTTGCTTCGCGCCGCCGCCAACGCCCTGAAACCATTTCTCACGTGATTCTCCGTTCTCTTGCGCGCGGCGCCGCTCTGTTCGGGCCGATGACATTTTTTTCGTTCTGGGCCCGAGCCGCCGACTCAAGCCCGGCCGGGGCGGAGGTTTTTCCGCTGCCGCTGAGTAGCTATCCACCGATCAACCATGCCAGCCTGGCCCAGACGCTGGCGGATCGCATCCATGCCGATCCCTTCAACCTGGTTTTCACCGTCATTTTCGCCCTCGCCATCCTGCACACGTTTCTGACCTTCAAGATCCGGCACTGGGCCCATGCCATCGAGGCCCGGCATGCGGCCGCGGCCGGCAACCGGACGGTGGTGGTGGATGACGAGGGCGACGAAATCAACGAGGTCAGCTTCGGCGGCCAGATCCTGCATTTGCTCGGCGAGGTGGAGGCGGTTTTCGGCGCCTGGGCGGTAATCCTGATGCTTGCCATCACCCTGCACAAGGGCTGGGCCACCGCGGTGGACTATGTTGGCCACCGGGTGGACTTCACCGAGCCGCTGTTTGTCGTCGTGATCATGGCGCTGGCCTCGACCCGGCCGATCCTGCGGTTCGCCGAACGCGGCCTTTATCTTTTTGCCACCCTGGGTGGCAACACCGTGGCGGCGGCATGGCTTTCCATTCTCATCATCGGCCCGCTGCTGAGCTCGCTTATCACCGAGCCGGGCGCGATGACCATCTCGGCCCTGATGCTGGCCCGGCAATTCTATCATTACAAACCATCGCTGCGGCTGAGCTACGCCACCATCGGACTGCTTTTCGTCAACGTCTCGGTTGGCGGCACCCTGACCAATTTCGCAGCGCCGCCTCTGCTTATGGCGGCGGGACC
>DASRHD010000028.1:0-9259 GCA_035650695.1 Opitutaceae bacterium | reverse complement strand
ATGTCCAGGTCCAGGCCACGCTGGAAAACCGCGACGAGGCGCTCCGACCCGGCATGTTTGCCGACGTGGCGGTCGAGCTTCCGGCCAAAAACAAGGTGCTGATCATCCCGGAGACGGCCGTGCTCAACACGCCCTACGGCGATTCCGTCTTTGTCGTCGATGACGTAAAAGATCCGCAGACCGGCCAGGACAGCAAGGTCCTCCGCCAACAATTCGTCCAGCTCGGCGTCACCCGGGGCGATTTCGTGGCTGTGGTCTCCGGACTGAAAGCAGGCGAGACGGTGGTCACCTCCGGTGTGTTCAAGCTGCGCAATAAGGAGGTCGTGATCATCAATAATACGCTCGCGCCCGTCGCGCAGGTCGCGCCCAAACCCACCGATTCCTGAACCACCGGCAGCGCGGTGACCCCCGGCCGCCTGCAGGCAAAAACTGTGCCCACCCATCATGAAATCTTCCTTTACTGATCTGTTTATCCGCCGCCCGGTCCTGGCGATCGTGGTCAGCTTGGTGATCGTCATCGCCGGTCTGCAGGCATGGCGCTCGCTCAGCATCCGCCAGTATCCGCGCAGCGAAAATTCCTCCGTCACCGTTTCCACCGTTTATATCGGCGCCAACGCCGATCTGGTGCGGGGCTTCGTCACCGTGCCGCTGGAGCAGGCCATTTCCTCCGCCGAAGGCATCGACTATATTCAATCGAAGAGCCTGCAGGGATTTTCCTTCATCACGGCGCGCCTGAAGATCAATTACGACCCGATCAAGGCGCTCGCCGAGATCACGGCGAAGGTGAACCAGGTTCGCAACCAGCTTCCCACCGAGGCCGAGGTGCCCGCCATCAGCGTCCAGTCGGCCGATTCGCAGATCGCCTCCATTTACCTCAGCTTCTCGTCAAACATCCTGTCGCAAAACCAGATCACCGATTACCTGGTACGCGTGGTGCAGCCGCGCCTGGCCGCGCTGCAGGGCGTGCAACGGGCCGATATCCTGGGCGCCCGCACCTATGCCATGCGCGTCTGGATGAAGCCTGACCGCATGGCGGCGTTCAATCTCAGCCCGGCCCAGGTGCGGGCGGCCCTCGCCGCCAACAATTACCTGGCCGCCGTCGGCCAGACCAAGGGCTCGCTCGTCCAGGTCAATCTCATCGCCAACACCGACCTGCACTCGATTGAGGATTTCAAGAATCTCATCGTCCGCCAGTCGGGCCATACCATCATCCGCTTGAAGGACGTGGCCGATGTCGAGCTGGGCTCGGAGGACTACGACAGCGAAGTGCATCTCTCCGGCCAGACCGCCGTTTTCATGGGCGTCTATCCCCTGCCCGACGCCAACGTCATCGACGAGGTGCAGCATGTCCGGACGGAGATCGATTCCATCAAGAAAGACCTGCCGGCCGGTCTGAATGTGGGCGTGGGCTATGACGCCTCGGCCTACGTCAACAATGCCATCCACGAAGTCACCCACACCCTGGTCGACACCCTGCTGATCGTGGTGGTCGTGATCTTTCTTTTTCTCGGCTCGTTCCGCTCGGTGCTCATTCCCGTGCTTGCCATTCCCGTGTCGCTCATCGGCGCCATCTTTCTCATGCAGGCTTTTGGCTTCACCCTCAACCTGCTGACGCTGCTGGCCATCGTCCTGTCGGTCGGACTGGTGGTCGACGACGCCATCGTTGTGGTCGAAAACGTCGAGCGGCATTTGCGCGAGGGCAGAACGCCGATGGACGCGGCCTTGCTCGGCGCGCGCGAACTGCTCGGCCCGATCATTGCCATGACCGTCACGCTGGCGGCGGTCTATACGCCGATCGGTTTGCAGGGCGGCCTGACCGGCGCGCTCTTCCGCGAATTTGCCCTCACCCTGGCGGGTGCTGTCACCATTTCCGGCATTGTCGCCCTCACGCTGTCGCCCATGATGTCGGCCAAACTGCTCCGCAGTGCGGCGGAGGAGAACCGGGGCTTTGCCGGATGGGTCAACCATCACTTCGAACGCCTGAGGGATTCTTACGGACGGGCGCTTCTCGGCACATTGCATGCCCGGCCTTATGTTTATGCGGTCTGGATCACCATCAGCCTGCTGGCGATTCCGATGTTCATGTTTTCGCCAAAGGAACTCGCGCCGGCCGAGGATCAAAGCGTTGTTTTCAGCCCGTTGAGTTTCGCCGCCAACGCGACGGTGGACCAGAGAAGTCAGTTTGCCCATGCGGCCGACCAGGATTTTCTCAGCACCCCGGAGGCCGAGATCACGTTCCAGCTTTTGTTTCCGCCCTCCAATCCGTTTTCCGCCGCGCAGGGGGTGGACGGCTTTGGCGGCATGGTGTTGAAACCATGGGGCGTGCGCAAGCGCACGGTCTTTCAGATTCTTCCGGAAATATTCATGAAGCTTTATTCGATTCCGGGCGTACAGGCGCCGGTCTTCACGCCTCCCCCTCTGCCGGGCGGCGACAACTTTCCGGTCGAGTTTGACATCACCTCGACGGTGGAAGCCGATCATTTGCTGCCGCTCGCGCAACAAATACTGGGGAAGGCGATGCAAAGCGGGGTATTTAATTATGCCGTGATCGACCTGAAATATGACCAGCCGCAATCCGAAATCGTCATCGACCACGACAAGGCCGGCGCGCTCGGCCTGAACCTGGCCCAGGTGGGCTCCGATCTCGGCGCGGCCTTGGGCGGAAATTATGTGAACTGGTTCAATATTTCCGGCCGGAGTTACAAGGTGATTCCGCAGATCAAGCGCGTGGACCGCCTCAATCCCGACCAGCTCAATAATATTTACATCACCGGGCCGAACAACCGCCTCGTGCCGCTGAGCACGATCGCCACGATCAAGAACTCGACCGTCCCGCGCTCCCTCAACCGCATGCAGCAGCTCAACTCGGTCGAAATCGACGGCATTCCCCGCGGTCCGCTGGATCAGGTGCTCAAGGTGCTGGAAAACGCCGCCCATGAGGTTCTCCCGCCGGGTTACTCCATCGATTACCGGGGCGAATCCCGCCAGCTCCGCCAGGAGGGCAACAAGTTCCTTCCCGCCTTCATTCTGGCGATTGTCATGATCTTCCTCGCGCTGGCGGTGCAGTTTAATTCCTTCCGCGATCCGCTGGTGATCCTGGCCGGCTCCGTGCCGCTGGCCATGTTCGGCGCGCTCATCTTCACGTATCTGAAGATGCCCAATCCGAACATTTCCTATTGGACCGATGGCTGGACCACGACGATGAACATCTACGCGGAGGTCGGCCTCGTCACCCTGGTCGGGCTGATCGCCAAAAACGGCATCCTGATCGTGGAGTTCGCCAACAAGCTCCAGGAGCAGGGCAAGACCAAAATCGTCGCCATCCATGAGGCCGCGATGACGCGGTTGCGGCCGATTTTGATGACCAGCGTGGCCACCGTGGCCGGCCATTTCCCGCTCACGCTGGTCACCGGCGCCGGCGCCGCGGCCAGAAATTCGATCGGCCTCGTGCTGGTCGGTGGCATGTCCATCGGCACCGTCTTCACCCTGTTTGTCGTTCCCTCCATCTACATGCTCATCGCCAAGGACCACAGCCGGGACCGCGTCCGGGCCGCCGCCCCCGCGCCGGCCGCGTTCGCCCAACCGCAACCCGCCGCGAAATAAAATGAAAATGTTTGCCCGCCCATTCATTCCTCTGGCCCTGGCCACGGCCCTGTCTGTGCTCCCGGCGCCGGCCCAACCGGCTGCCACGGCGCCCGCCGTCCTGCCCGGGGATGTCGATCTGCCCACCGCCCTGCGCTTCGCGCTGGATCACAATTTCTCCATTCTCCAGGCGCGCGAGCGCATCCAGGAGGAGGAGGGATTGATCATTCAGACGCGCGCCGCCGTGTTGCCCAACGTGGCGGTGAACTCGCAATACCAGCAGACGGACAAGCACCTTCAGGAAGGTTTTGGCGGCGGCGCGCCCAAGCCCAACGACCAGTCATGGTCGATCGTCCTGCAGGCGACCCAGGCGCTGTTTGCCGGCGGAAAATTCTCCGCCGCCATTCGCTCGGAAAAAGACGTCCGCGAGGCGGCCCTCTACGAGCTGCAGGGGGTGATCAACGACGCCCTGCTCGACGTGCGGACGAAGTTCTACGCCGTCCTGCTCAACCAGGAAAAAATCACCGTGCAGGAGCGGAATCTCCAGTTGCTCGAGCAGCAGGCCAACGAGGCGAAGTCCCGCTATGACGCCGGGGCCGGCTCGCAGTTCGATCTGCTCCGCGCCCAGGTGGCGGTGGCCAACGGGCGGCCGCCGCTCATCCAGGCGCGCAACACCTACCGCATCTCCCTTGAGCAGCTGCGCCAGGCGCTCGGCCTCGTCCAGGGTCTCTCCGCCGGGGCGGAACAGCCGCTGCACGTCGTCGGCACCCTCGACCATGAGGCGGCGGAATTCGACCTCGAGTCCGCGCTCTCTTCCGCCCGGACCAACCGGCCGGAACTCGCGCGATTCTCCCGCCTGCAGTCCGCCCAGCAGGAAGGCGTGAAGGTGGCCCGGGCCGACTACTGGCCGACCCTTGATGCCGTGGGCGGCTATGAAGTGAGAAAGCGCACCTTTTCGCACGATCTCGGTGACACCCTCGACGGCTGGTTCGTCGGCGCGCAGTCGAGCTGGGCGATTTTCGACGGCCGCGCCACCGCCGGCCGGGTGGCCCAGGCGCGCTCGGTTGCCGAACAAGCCCGCCTCACGCTGCTCAACGAACAATTGTCGGTCGAAGTTGAGGTCCGCCAGGCCTACTCCTCCTATCAAGAGGCATCGGAGCTGGTCACGGCCAGCGGCAAAACCGTGGAGCAGGCCGAGGAGGCCGTGCGCCAGGCGCGCGCCCGCTACGCCGCCGGCACCGCCACCGAGCTGGACGTGCTCAGCGCCCAGGTTGACCTCACCACCGCGCGCACCAACCAGCTCGAGGCGAATTACAATTACAGCGTCGCCGTCGCCTCCCTCCGCCGGGCCATGGGGATGGCGGACAAGTTCGAACTTCGGGAGTAACGTCTGCGGCCGGGCCGGGTCGAGAAAATTTTTTCGGTCCGGCATCGGCAAAAACTCGCCAGCCCGGGCGGGTTTTCTTTCTATTCTCTGCCGTGAAGCTTCTGCGTCCCTTCCTCATCGGCATCGCCGTGCTGGTGGTGCTTCTTCTCGTGGTCATCGCGCTGGCTTTTATGCCGGCGGTGCAAACCTGGGCCGTGCACCGGGCCTTGTCCGGGCAGCCGGGGGTCCAGGTCAGCCGGGTCGCCGCCGGACTGCAGGGCGTGAAGGTTGACGAAGTGCGCGTGACCCAGCCCGGCCTGGCCCTGACCCTGCCGTCTTTCGAGCTGGATTTGCCGCTGCTTTCCGCCGCGCGAAAGAAGATCCTGATCAAAAAACTGGTGGTCAAGGGCTGGACCCTCGATCTTACCGCGCCGGGCGCGAAGCCCGCGCCAACCCCGCCGGCCGCCGCGGCTCCCGCCGCCACCGCCAAGGCGGCCTTCCAGGGAATTTTCCAGCAGCTCCATTTGCCGGTCGACGTCACGGTCGATACGGTTGAGCTGGCGGGCGACGTGATCTTTCCGACGGCGGCAGGCCAGCCGCCGGGCCGCGCTCATGTCACCTTGACCGGGGGACGGCTCGCGCCGGGGCAGGAGGGAAAGTTCGATTTCAAGGCCGACGCCACCCTGGCCGGTTCGGCCACCGCCGTGCAATCGCTTTCGGTGGAGGGATCGTTTGTCGCTGCGCTCGATACGCCCCGCACGTTTTCCCATCTCCAGCTTTCCGCGGACTCCACCGCGACCGGCGCGAAATTTCCCCGCGGTGCCCACATTCACATCGCGGCCGAGGCGAGCCGGGTGGCCGACGGCGAGCACTACACCATGGCGCTGGACGCGGACGGCAAACACCTCTTTTCGCTCGACGCTATTTATCCGGAGGCCACGCATCGGCTGGCCGGCTCGTGGAAGCTGGCGGCGCGCGACACCGATCTGGCGCCCTTCACCCTCGGGCGAGCGCTGCCGGCCTTTGACGCCACCGGCGAGGGCAGGATGGAGACCGATGACACCCTGGGAACCATTCATGCCACCGGCCGGGTGCACCTCGCAACCGAGCACCTCGAGGCGGTCCGTGCCGAACTGCAAGCCGTCGGCCACCTGACGCTCGACGCCGCTTTTGACCTGACGCAAAACCAGGCCGACACCCGCGTCGACCATCTGGATTTGACTCTGGCCGGGGCGCGGCCGGTCGCCGAAGTCCACGCCCTCCAATCCTTCGAATACAACGCCAAGAGCGGCGAACTCAAGGTAGCCGATCCGGCGAAGAGCCTGCTCGGCATTGATCTGAAGGGATTGCCTCTGGCCTGGGCGCAACCATTCCTGACCGGGCTCGCGGTCAGCGGCAGCGACGTAACCGGCGCCCTGCAGGCGAGCGCGCGCGATGGCGGCCTGCATGTGGAATCGTCCGCCCCGGTGGAAGTGAGAAACCTTGCGGTGACCCAGGCCGGCAAACCATTGCTGCGTCTGGACCGCGCCACGATCGGGCTCAACGCCGATTATTCCCCGCAACAAGGGTGGCAGGCTGAATTGCAGGCGGGCGCAGAAGCCGGATCCAAGACATTTTTCACCCTGCAGACCAAGGCCGGTTGCCGGGCCGGCGCCGGCCAGCCGATCAAGGCCACCGGACAGCTGCAGATCGATTTGCCCGCCGCGCTGACCCAGCCGGCGCTCGCCGCGGCCCCGTCCCTCACGGCCGGTACCGCGACCGCCGAGTTTCAGGCCAGCCTTGGCGACAAAAAGGAATTCGAAACCAAGATTTCCTTGAACAAGCTTGCCGCCCCGGCGGCGTCCTCGCTGCCGACGGTCAGCGCCGACGTGCGGGCCGAGCTTGCCCCGGACGGGAAAATCACCCTCAACGCCCCGGTCGTGGTGGAAAATTCCGGCCGGAAATCCGACCTGACGGTCAATGGAACGTTCCAGTCCGGCGCGGGCGGGCTGGACATCGACGCGCGCATCAGCAGCGAGCAGATCATCGCGGACGACCTCAAGGCGTTTTCCGCGCTCTCGCCCAAATCAGGCGTAGCTGCTCCGGCGCAGCCGTCCGCTCCGGCTAACGCCAATCCGGTGCCGGTCGCGGCGCGCGACACCGCGCCGCCCTGGAAAGGCCTGAATGGTCACCTTGTCCTGGCGCTGAAAAAAGTCGTCTATGGACAGTTCGTGGTGAGCGACATCGCCGGCGATTTGAAGCTCGGCCCGGACGCGCTCACCCTGGCGCAGCTCCGCGCCGCCCTCGGCAGCGGCGGCAACGCCAGCCTGGCGGGCACCGTCTCCTTCGCCGCGGCCGCGCCGGAACCCTACACGCTCAAGGCCAGCGTTAATGTCACCGATCTCGACACCGCGCCGCTTTTTCGAGCCCTCGATCCCTCCAAGCCGCCCACGGTGGAGGGAAAATTCTCCCTCACCGGCCAGGCCGCGGGCAGCGGCGTCAACCTGACGGACCTGCCGCAGCGCGTGCAGGGAAATGCATCGCTCGCCAGCAAGAGCGGCATTTTCCGCGGCTTGGCGAAAAGCGGCACCACCTCGGCCGTCTCCGGGATTGCCAACCTTGCCGGGGCCGCCTCCGGCTCAAAGGAGCTGGTGGCGGTGGGCAAAATCACCGACGCGCTGAAGGAGTTTCCCTACGATCAAATCGACATCCAGGTCAGCCGCGACCAATCGCTCAATATCCAGCTGAAGGATTTCAGCGTGATTTCGCAGGAGCTGCGGATCACCGGCACCGGCGGGTTGACCTACGAAAAGGCCAAGCCGGTCCTCGACCAGCCGCTCGCCCTCCAGATCCAGCTGGGCGTGCGCGACAATTTTGAGACGCTGTTCAACGTCATTCGCAAGGTCTCGAGTGAGAAGGACGACCTCGGCTATTCCAAGGTGAGCCGGGCGATCAAGATCGGCGGCACGCCGGCGAATCCGGACACCGACGACCTTTATCGTTTTCTCGGCGAGGGATTGGGCACGCGGGCGATCGAGCGCTACCTGCCGAAGGGGCTCGACAAGCTAAAGGGCCTTTTTGGCAAGTAAGCCGGCCGTCAGCGCCGCGCCGGATCGCCTTGTCGACCGACCGGCGCCGTGACAGGCTTCCGGCGTGATCGCTTCCGTTGCCTTCCGGAACTTCAAGGCCCTGCGCGACGCCCAGCTGGCGCTCGGCCCGTTCAACCTCGTCGTCGGGCCCAACGGCAGCGGCAAGACCAGCCTGATCCAGGCCCTGCTGCATCTGCGCGCGCTTTCCCCGCTGCGGCCAGGTCCCGCCCGGCGGCGAAAACCAGGCGAAATGGAAATCGTTTTTCATCTTGCGCCACCTTACACGCGGATCGAGGCCCGGCTCGGCTGCACCTCCGATTACGTTTGCGACCGGCTTCAGCTCAACGTGCCGGCCTCCGACGCGGCGTGGAAAAAAGCGAAAGGGCAGCTCGCCCGCATCCGCAGTTTTCTCTTTGACCACTACGCCATGGCGGCGCCGGCGCGGCGCGCCGACGGCGCCGAGCTTTCGACCAACGCCGCCAATCTCGCCGCCGTCCTGGCCGGCTGGCAGAAAAAATCTCCCGGCGCGTTCGCCGCCCTCCAGGCGGAATTTTTGCGGATCGAGCCGGATTTTTCTGCCCTCGAACTGCGGCCGGCGGGGAGGGGAGAGGTCGGGCTGGCGGCCGTTCTCGACGACGGCGGGGAGATCGTGACGGCGGAGAACCTTTCCCAGGGTGCGCTTTACCTTCTCGCCCTGCTCACGCTGGCGTTCGATCCCCAGCCGCCGTCGGTCGTCTGCCTGGAGGAACTGGACCGCGGGCTGCATCCGCGCCTGCTCCGCGAAGCGCGCGACGCCCTCTATCGGCTGAGCCATCCGGAAGCGTTCGGCCTCTCCCGGCCGCCGGTCCAGGTCATTGCCACGACCCATTCGCCCTACCTGCTCGATTTGTTCAAGGACCACCCGGAGGAGGTGGTGATCGCCCAAAAGCGCGGGCGCGCAGCGTATTTCGAGCGGCTGGCCGACCGGGCCGACCTGAGCGATCTTCTCGCCGAGGGCCCGCTCGGCGATCTCTGGTTCAGCGGCGTCCTCGGCGGTGTGCCGGAGGAGAAATGAACGTCGCCGTCCTCAGCGAGTCGCCGGCGGATGAGGCGGCCCTGCGCGCGCTGGTCGAGGCGGCGTTCGGGGAGCCGGTCAGGCCCGTGACCTACGCCCTGCGGGCGCGCGGCTGGCCCTCCGTCGCCCAGGTCCTCCCTGGCGTCATCCGCCACCTCCATTTTCATACCGATGCGGACGGCCTCGTCG